>JAFVQX010000082.1 GCA_017504585.1 Lentisphaeria bacterium | reverse complement strand
TTTGTCGGATATTTGACGTTAGAATCTGCTGGAATCGGAACATTCTGCTTCTTGCCAACCGAATAAACAGGAATGTGTACTTTAAAAAAAGTTTCATTTTTTTTATACGGCAGAATAAAGTTACGTTTGTGTGGCAGAAATGTGGCATTTCCTGTTCGGGAAGGCAGGAATTTGATAGAATCCGAAAGAATGGACAAAAAAAGCCGGTGCTTTGCCTTTGAACTCAAAACACCGGAAAGGGCAAAAAAAATGGTATGCCCGTCGCGATTCGAACGCGAGACCTTCTACTCCGGAGGCAGACGCTCTATCCAGCTGAGCTACGGGCACACTTGTTTGGACTTTAATATACCCCATATTGATCTTTTTGCAATTTCAGGAGTCATAAAAATTGAAAAAAAGTTGTTATATGCCGGAAAGAGTTCCCAATAATGGAATATTGTCGCAGCAAAATGAGTGTTAAAAAGTGCATTTTCAGAATTCTTGCCATACTTTGCATAATCGCTGCGATCATCGGAGCTTTATTGCCGGTCATACCCACTGTGCCTTTTTTGCTGGCTGCTCTTTACTTTGCCGCCAATGAGCCGGATATAAAAAATTTTATCCGGAAAAACAAACTGTTTAAACGCTGTCTGGATAAATACCGATCATCACAAGGAATGAGTACGACCGCAAAATTGACTGTTATTGTATGTATTTGGCTGTCGATCACATTTTCCGGAATAGTTTTGCAAAGCAGCCAGTGGTGGGGTGTTTTGATCGTTTCGGGTATAGCCGGCTCGTTATGTGTGTTTTTTATAAAGGTACCAGAAGAATAAATCCGGAAAAATCAATGATAACAAATGGTTTTTTCAGGAATGATTTGATATTTTTCGTTCGTTTTTGCAAAAAAGTGAAATATTTTTTTCATTTTTTATGCTTTGACATTATTTTTTACTTGCAAAAGCAAATATATTATGCTAATATTAGAGATGTAAATCTTTATTATACAGATTATAAACCAACAAAATAAAATCAACCAGACAGGACCGAAAGCATGTGTTGCCAACAAATGTCGGAAGCCGCGAAAGCAAAATTCGCCGAGCTTGATCGTTTTATTGACACTCTGAATATTGATCGGAAAAATGAACGCCGCCGTGGCTGGCTTATTCGATCGCTCCATCGGGCACAAGCGATTTTCGGCTATCTCCCCCGCGAAGTTCAGCAGCATGTGGCAAAACGGCTTTTCCTGTCTGAAGCCCAGGTATCCGGGGTCGTAAGTTTTTATAACTACTTTACCACAAAGCCCAAAGGTAAATATTGCATCGACATTTGTCTGGGCACTGCATGCTACGTCAAAGGTTCACAGAACATCCTTGCCGAAATAGAGCGTATGCTGGGAGTCAAAGCTGATACTGAACCGACTGCCGACGGACTTTTCTCGATTTCTGCATTGCGCTGCGTAGGCGCTTGCGGATTGGCTCCGGTCATGATCGTAAACGGCAAAGTTTACGGCAAGCTGACTGTTGCCAAAGCCATTGAAATCATCAACGAATACAAGAAGCAGGGGTAAGCACAATGCAAAAGATCACTTCCCAGGCACAATTGCTTGAACTTTATAATCAGTCTAAAGGCAGTTTGGCGCTGCGTTTGACCAACGAACACGATATTCACTCGGTCAAAAAAGAGATCCTCTGCTGCGGCGGTACCGGATGTCACGCATCGGAATCCCTTTCGCTTATGCAGCACTTGCGCGAAGAAATCCGCAAAAACGGTTTGGAAGAAGATGTAAAAGTCGTTCAAACCGGCTGTTTCGGCTTCTGCGCCCAGGGCCCCATTGTAAAGGTTATGCCGGACAACGTATTTTATGTGCAGGTAACTCCCGGTGACGCCCGCGAAATCGTCCAGAAGCACATTATCGGTAAAGAACTTGTGGAACATCTGCTCTTTATCGACCCCATGCTCAAAGAACGCATCCACGATTACGAAAAAATGTCCTTTTATGCCAAGCAGAAGCGTATTGCGCTGCGCAACTGCGGCTTGCTGGATCCTGAAGATATTACCGAATATATCGCTCACGAAAGTTATCAGGGGCTTGCCAAAGCACTTTTTGAAATGACGCCCGATCAGGTAGTTCAGGAAGTTTTGAACTCCGGCTTGTGCGGCCGCGGCGGCGCCGGGTTCCCCACCGGGCTTAAATGGAAGATCGCTGCCGGAGTCAAAGCCGACGAAAAATACATCGTCTGTAATGCCGACGAAGGCGACCCCGGAGCGTTCATGGACCGCTCGATCCTGGAAGGCGACCCCCACAGTATTATCGAAGCTATGGCTATCGGGGCATACGCTATCGGAGCCCACCAGGGTTATGTCTATATCCGTGCAGAATATCCGCTGGCACTTGACCGCCTGATCGGCGCACTTAAACAGGCCCGGGAACTTGGACTGCTGGGCAAAAATATCATGGGTACGGATTTCTCCTTTGACATCGACTTCCGACTGGGCGCCGGTGCCTTTGTCTGCGGCGAAGAAACCGCCCTTATCCACTCCATGGAAGGTCTGCGCGGCGAACCTACCACCAAGCCGCCCTTCCCCGCCAATATCGGCGGCGGCGTTTGGGGTTGCTCGACCAATGTGAACAATGTGGAAACTTATGCCTCCATACCGGTCATTATCAAGAAAGGTGCCGAATGGTACCGCCAGATCGGTAACTGGAAGGCTGAATTCGATGAAAACGGCAACTGGGTGCGCAGTATCAGCGGCAATTCAGGGACCAAAGTTTTTGCCCTTGCCGGTCAGATCAACAACGTGGGTCTGGTCGAAGTACCTATGGGTACGACTCTGCGCGAGATCATCTACGAGATCGGCGACGGTATTTCCGGCGGACATGAGTTCAAAGCCGTGCAGACCGGCGGACCTTCCGGCGGCTGTATCACTGCCGAAAACCTCGATACCCCCATTGATTATGCCAACTTGCAGCGCATCGGTTCCATGATGGGCTCCGGCGGTATGATCGTACTTTCGGATAAAGACTGTATGCCTTCCATGGCAAAGTTTTATCTGGAATTCACCAAAGACGAATCCTGCGGCAAATGCACGCCGTGCCGTATCGGCAACCGCCGTATGCTGGAAATGCTTGAGCAGATCTGCAACGGCACCGGCACAGTGGAAATGCTTGACGAGCTTGAACAGCTTGCCCGAACCATTGCCGATACAGCCTTGTGCGGACTGGGGCAGACCGCGCCCAACCCCATTTTGAATACTCTGCGGTACTTCAAAGCCGAATATCTGGCACATGTTGTGGATAAAAAGTGTCCGGCAGGAGCCTGTCCGAACCTTTATACTCTGCACGTTACCGATGATTGCGTGGGCTGCACCAAATGCAAACGCAACTGTCCGGTGGATGCAATTACCGGCGAACTCAAACAGAAACACTTTATCGATCCAGCAAAATGCATCAAGTGCGGTCAATGCATCGATAACTGCCCGAAAAAAGCTATTGTCAAAGGATAAGTATTTATTATGGATAGTAAAATGGTCAACCTTACGATAAACGGCAAAGCTGTATCTGTGCCGGCTAACTCAACCATTCTGGATGCAGCCAGAGCACTCAATATCAAGATCCCCACCCTCTGTCATTGCGACAAGATCGGCGGTTGCGGTATATCCAACAATCCGGCCTCCTGCCGTATTTGCGTGGTCGAAGTGGAAAACCGCCGCAATCTGGCGCCTTCCTGTGCGACCCCGGTCATGGAAGGCATGAAGGTCCACACCAACAGCCGCCGTGCCCTGAACGCCCGCCGAACCATATTGGAACTGCTTTTGAGCGATCACCCGCAGACCTGTATGACTTGCGCAAAAAACCAGAATTGCGAATTGCAGGAACTGGCAGCCGAGTTCGGCATTGAAGAAATCAAGTACCTTGGCGAGCGCAACCGTTTTAAGCCCGATGCCTCCAGCGAAGCTATCCGCCGGGATCTCTCAAAATGCATCATGTGCCGGCGCTGCGAAACTGTCTGCAATAAGATCCAGACGGTGGGCGCCCTCACCGGCTACGGTCGCGGCTTCAGCGCCAAGGTCGGTACTGCCAACCTTATTCCGCTGGCGGAATCCAACTGCACATTCTGCGGACAGTGCGTAAATGTCTGCCCGGTAGGTGCCATTACCGGTATAAGCTATGTAAAAAAGGTTTGGGATGCGATCAACGATCCCGCTAAAACCGTGGTGGTTCAAACCGCTCCGGCAGTCCGCGTAGCCATTGGTCAGGAGTTTGGGTTTGAGCCGGGTGCACCGGTGACCGGCAAACTGGCGGCAGGCTTGCGGGCGTTGGGGTTCGATAAAGTTTTCGACACCAACTTTTCTGCTGACCTGACCATTATGGAAGAAGGCCACGAAATCGTTGAACGCATCAAAGCCAATAAAAAGTTGCCGATCCTGACCAGCTGCTGCCCCGGGTGGATCAACTTTATTGAACACAACTTCCCGGATCTGCTGCACATACCCTCCAGTTGCAAATCGCCCCAGCAGATGTTCGGAGCTATTGCCAAAAGCTACTACGCCGAAAAAATCGGCGTGGCGCCCAAAGATCTGGTGGTGGTTTCCATCATGCCCTGTCAGGCAAAAAAATACGAAGCCGCCCGTCCGGAATTTGCCAAAGACGGCGTGCGTGATGTCGACTATGTAGTGACCACCCGCGAACTTTGCAAGATGTTCAAAGAAGCCGGTGTGAACCTTGCCAATCTGGAAGATGATGTGTTTGACAATCCGTTGGGCGAATCCAGCGGTGCTGCGGATATTTTCGGTGTTACCGGCGGGGTTTTGGAAGCGGCTTGCCGCTCGGTTTACTTTATGCTCAACGGCAAAAATCTGGAAGGCGATGCCATCAACTTCCGGGCAGTCCGCGGTTTGGACGGCATCAAAGAAGCTTCGGTGGAGATCACTCCCGGCAAGAGCATCAGAGTTGCAGTTTGCTCCGGACTGGGCAATGCCCGCAAGGTTTTGGAAATGGTGCGCGAAGACCCCAACCGGTTCCAGGCTATTGAAATCATGGCGTGCCCCGGCGGATGTATCAATGGCGGCGGTCAGCCCTTCCTGCATGGCGATTCGGCGCTGCTGGAAAAACGCATGAAGGGCTTGTATACCGAAGATGAACGCAAAGTTCTGCGTTTCTCTCACGAAAACAAAGATATCCAGAAACTTTATGCGGAGTTCCTCGGTGAAGTCGGCGGCGAAAAAGCCCACCACTTGCTGCACACCGAATACCACAGCAAATAATAAAGTTTTCTGAAAAAAACTCAACAGCTTGGGGTTTCCCAACTCCAGGCTGTTTTTTTATGGCAAAACCGGAATAAAAAATTATCCTTGAGGCAAATTCAAAAGTAATTCAAAAGATGGCAAAGATGGCATTGCAAAGAACTGCAAAGGGAGCGAAGCGAGGACGCTTTGACAATTTTGAGGAGTTTTGAAATTGGCTCCATTGATATTTTTTTTGCATTTCCTGGAATATCCGGCCGAAAATGGAACAAAAGCAGGGCGTTTCCCGGTCTAATTAATTAAAGACCAAGATTTTTTTGAAAAGAAAGCGATCTATGCTTTATGAGCAATCAGCAAACTAAATCCGGAGATCAAGTCGATGATACCGGGTTGATAAAACGCGCCCAGGCGGGCGATACCGCCGCTTTTGAAGAAATTGTCAACCGTTATCATCAGCGGCTCTATCAAACCGCCTTTGCCATATTGAATTCGCACCACGATGCCGAAGAAGTAACTCAAGATGCTCTGGTCAAAGCCTACCGGGCATTGCCGGGATTTCGCGGGGACTCGCTGCTTCTGACGTGGTTGTGCCGGATAGTCATCAATCAGGCGCACAATAAATATCATTGGAACCGGCGGCGGGGCAGCGAAGTAAATTTCAGTATCAGCCGCCCTCCGGAACCCGGCGGCAATCAGCAGCAGGAAGATTTCAACATCCCCGACAGCAAAAACTCTCCGGCAAGAGATTTGAACAACGCCGAACTGGGAGAATTGCTGACTGTCGAAATAGCCCAGTTGCCCGAATCGTTGCGGGAAACCATGCAGTTGCGCCATTTTCAGGATCTGGCATACGAAGAGATCGCTGAACTTCAGCATTGCCAACTTGGCACCATAAAGTCCCGCTTATCCCGCGGGCGGGAACTGCTGCTGAAAAGATTGAAAAATTACGGCATAACTCCCGAAGAACAGATTTGATGGATCGCCCACTCCCGATCCGGCTAAAAAAAACGGATTTTTTAGTATAAAACACTTGAACTTTCTGCTATTTGGATTAACTTATATATCCGACGTTATTTCAGTAAAAATATCAGGGATAGATCCATGCAGAATATGTCAGAAACCCGGCGCAAGATCAACGAATTCTATGAGCGCTCCGGCAAATATGCTCCGGATGCGTACGAGTTCGTGACCGGTGCAGTGATCGAACAGGTCAACCGCCTGGATCCCCCGCGTCATCTCTCGGCGCTGGAAGTTCTGCAAGGGTTGAAAAAACAACTTGCCGACGAGTTCGGCATACTTACAGCATTGATCCTTGAGAGCTGGAACATCCAAAGCGCTTCGGATATAGGCGAAATTGTTTTTGACCTTATAAACTTACAAATATTGAGTGCATCAGCTGAAGACAAACGATCTGATTTTGATGTAGAGTTCAAGCTTGTTGACCAACCACGCCGCCGCCGTAAAAAGCGTCTGGATTTGGAGATCCCCGAAATTGACTGACCGATCTTTAATGCCCGTAAGCGTCAGAGCTTTACCAAACGGTGCTGTGCTTTATCACATTCTCAACCAATCCAAGCTGACCCGGATCCAGGCGGTCATGCGTACCGGGAGCATCCATGAAGAGGAGTTCTCAGGCTGCGGTTTATCCCACTTTCTGGAACACATGCTCTTTGGCGGCTGCACCGGCTATCCCGGCGAATCCGCTGCTGAAACCATTCATTCCCTCGGCGGCGAGTGCAACGCTTACACAACTTTTGACCACACAGCCTACTATGTGGAAGTGCCAACTGCCATGTTTGACCGCGCCGCTGATGTGATCACTGCCATGGTCACCAAGCCTGAATTTCCGCAAGAGAAATTCAACAGCGAAAAAGAGGTCATTGCCCGGGAAGCGGATATGATCTTTGACCGCCCCGCGCATGTGATGATCCAGCAGCTCTGGGGCGGGATCTTCCCCAACCACCCTGCCCGGCTGCCCATTATCGGCTATCCTGACAAAATCGCCGCCGTCACAAGAGATATGATGGTGGAGTATTATCTGAAACGCTATGGAGCCATGCGGTCGCACTGGATCGTGACCGGCGACCTTGATACTGACCATATTGCCACGGTTTTAAGCGACCTTTTAGCGGATTTCCGCCGGGGCAATTTGAATGAAATCATTTTGCCGCAGGTGCCGGAACCGGCCTTTGCCCGGCGTTATACCACAACTTTTGCCGACCCCCTGACCCGTTTGGCGTGGGGCGTAAAAGCTCCTGAAGCCGCTGGCAAAGTTACTCCGGCGTTGGATCTTTTGGGCGGAATTTTAGGCGGCAGTGACAGTTCGCGACTGCCATTTGAGCTTATCTGCAAAGAAAATCTGGCTCTGGCGTGTGATGCGGAGTTTGACGGCATGAGTTTCGGCAGTATATTGGCAATTTCGGCAGCTTGCGAACCGGCTAAACAGAGCAAGCTCGAAAAGGCTCTTGCCAAGCATCTTGCCCAAATCCGCAATAAAGGCGTGACTGCGGCTGAACTCAAACGGGAAAAAATGCAGCAGGCGATGACCATGTATCAGCTCTTGAAGAACACTTCTTCCACCGTCAGCATGGTCAATGGTATGATCATGAACTTTGGCACACCCGATGTTACACTTTATTTGGATAAGCTCAAAAAAGTTACTCTCGAAGAGATCAATCAGGCGGCGTTTGAATATCTTGATGAGCAGAAAATCGTGCAATCTTCTGTTTCGCCTGCTGCGGCAAAAAGTCTGGTTCGCAAGAGCAATCCGGAAAATTCTGCCGCTATACCTGTAACTGGCACGCTCAAAAACTCCAGCCGTTTTGCGGTGTTGGAACGGAACAATATCCCGCTGGATACCCTTTCGGCGGTTTTGCCTGCCGGTCCGGTTTGGGAAAACACTTACTCCAAGGGCCTGACCCAGCTTTTGAGCAAGCTCATTGCCACCGGGTACAACGGTATTGCAGAAGAAAAATTCTACACGCTTTTGGACGATCACGGCATTGATCTGGATGTCAGCTGCGGGAACAACACCCTGGCTGTGGAGTTGACTTATCCACCTAAATCGCAGAAGTTTGCCGAAGATATTTTTGTGAAACTATTGACCAAACTCCGGCTGGATCAGAAAATCTTTGACCGCATACAAAACAATCTTGCTGAACAGCTTGCCAGCCGCTTGATGGATACCAACTTTGCCGGTTCGGTGGCTGCCAAACGGTTGATTTTTGGCGATCACCCCGCCGGAAACAGCCGCATGGAAAGTTTGGAAGAGTTACAGAAGATAACCCTTGATGAAGTTCAAAAGTTTTTTGCCGCCCGTTTCTCGCCCCAATGGGTGATCTTTGGAGCAACTGCCGCCCCCGGCAAACTGAAATCTGCAGAAGAGTATCAAACTTATTTTGAAAATATTGCAGCAAATATCATCTGGAGCAAGGAAGTTTTGACTCCGCCAGTCGGAGCAACCAGAGAGTATCTGGCAAGTTTGGAAAATTCGCAAATCCACAATATCGAGCTGCCCAGAGAGCAGAATACCGTGATCTGTGCGGTCGCCGGTGGTTTTGCCCATACACGGGAATATTATGCGTTGCTGATCATGGATGCCGCTCTCAACGGTCTGGCGAGCCATTTATTCAAGGAAGTCCGGGAAAAGCGGCAGCTTGCCTACTCCACAGGCATTTGGACAAATTGCGGTCTGGTGCAGGGAGTTGTGGGGCTTCATGCCGGAGTGCTGCCCGAAAATGCCAAGTTGGCGTTGGAGTGTTTGAATAGTGAGCTTGACCGCCTGATCGATCAGGGGTTGACCGCCGATGAGTTCGCAGCCGCCAAGCTGGCTGCCTTGAGTGCTTACGCCAAACAAATGGAGTGTGCCGACGCAAGATTACTGCACTTGCAGCTGGGTTTGTTCTACAATGATAAAGCTGAAAATTGTTTGCAGGATGCACAAATAATCAGCTCCATGCCCCTTGCGGAGTGCAACGCTTTACTCAAAGAAGTCCTGACCCGGTCGCCCCGGGTGCTGGTCAATGCCGGAAAAATAACATTTTAATACAATATAAGGATATATCTATGAGCAACAAATACTTGATCGGGTTTGACATCGGCGGTACCAAAATCGGTATCGGCTTGGGTACTATTGATGGCGTGATCGTGCAAAGCGACCGGCTCGACAATAAAAATACTGATCCGGCGGTGATCTTGCCCCGGCTGGCGGCAATCGCCAAAGAGCTTATGGCAAAAGAAAATATCACCGGCAAAGATGTGCTGGCATTCGGTATATCCACGCCCTCCCCGGCGGATATACCCAACGGCATCATTACCACGCCGCCCAACAATCCTTATTGGCGGAATGTGCCTATCAAGAGCTATCTGGAAAACGCTTTGCAGATCCGGGGCTGTTTTGAAAATGATGCCAACTGCGGAGCTTTGGCCGAGTGGCTCTTCGGAGCTGGCAAAGGCTGCAAGGATATGATTTATCTGACTATGAGTACCGGCATCGGAGCCGGGATCATTGCCGGGGGCAAACTGGTGCAGGGCAAAACTTTCCTTGCCGGGGAGATCGGTCACTCCGTGATCGAACCTTATGGCAGACAGTGCAACTGCGGGCTCAAAGGCTGTTGGGAAGCCTACTGCGGCGGCAGAGCCATCGCCCAGCGTATGCAGGAAGAACTTGCCGGACAAACCGGTCACGCCATGCTCAAATATGCCAAAGACGGTTTGCTTGAAAATCTGGATATGCTTTCGCTGGAAAATGCCGCAAGAGATGGTGTGGAATACGCCGTAAAACTCTGGGACGAAATGTGTTTGCGTGACGCCCAAATGTTCGGGATGCTCATGAACATATTCAATCCCGAAAAAATCGTGCTGGGCACCATTGCTTATGCCGCCGGGGATTTCTTTATGGAGCCGGTGAAAAAGTATTTGCCTGACTTTGCGTGGAAAGAGACTCTTGAAGCGTGCCAGGTTGTGCCAAGTTTGCTAAAACGGGATATCGGCAGTTATGCCGGACTTGCCGGAGCTTTGTATGAACTCAAGCAGACGGGAATCCTTTGATGAAAACTTTGATTTCCAGAGAAGAGATACAAAAGCGGATCGAAAGTCTGGGCAAAGAGCTTACTGAATACTACAAAGATAAAGATCTGACGGTAGTTTGTCTGCTCAACGGAGCCATGATCTTTGCTTCGGATATCATGCGAGCCATAGAGCTGCCGCTGCAGTACGATACCTTTGCAGCATCCAGCTATGTAAACACCAGCTCCACCGGTGAGTTGAAGATCCGCAGCAACCTCAAGCTGCCCATCGAAAACCGCCATGTATTGTTGATCGACGATATTCTGGATACCGGTTTTACTATGAAGTGCATTATCGAAGAGTTTACCCGAAAAGGTGCTTTGAGTGTAAAAAGCTGCGTTTTGCTCAATAAAAAAATCAAAGACAAACTTTTCTCCGCCCCGGATTGGGTGGGATTTGAGATCGAAGACGAATTTGTAGTGGGCTACGGCCTTGACTATAACGAGGAATACAGAAATCTGCCGTTTATCGGCGTGTTAGATCAGGAGTAAAAATATGCGTACCAATCACCTCCGCACCATCAGCCACTGGTTCACCTGGGAAGATATGGATTTTCCCAATCCCGCAGTAGAAGAACGCATCCGGCAAAAGGTTGCCGCCGCAGCCGCTGCCAAAGTGGAACTGGCAGTGGTTTTCGGCTATCATTTCCGCTGGGACTATGTCTTTAACTTTGACTTGATCCACAAACTTATTGCTTTTACGGTCAATGAATATCACAAATACGGCATCAAGGTCATCGACCACCATTCGGCGGTTTTGACTTACCGCCCCCGGAACTGGGAAGACCGTGCGGAAAACTTCAACCGCAACCATCACCATGTGCCCATGACGCCCGACCCGGCGTTTATCGACTGCTTGAGCTATGCGGGTAAAAAACTCAACGACTTCCGGCAGCGGCGGGTGGATGACAATACTCCTATATATATAGCAAGGTATCACTCCGAATGTTTTTGTGTGAACAATCCGGATTTCCGCTTTGCTTATCAAAGCTATGTGCAGCGGCTCTTTTCTGATACCAATATCGACGGACTTATGTGCGACGATGTCTGCCACTACGCCCACTGGGCAAGCTGCGGCTGCGAACATTGCCGGAAAAAATTCAACCTTGCCACCGGCAAAATACTGCCGGATACCAGCGACTTCAGCTTCTGGGGCAATTACGACAATCCGGATTTCCGCATGTGGATAAAACAGCATGCTGAAGATGGCAGAGATTTCCTTGCCATGGTTCGCAACGCTATTCCGGCGGGCAAACTTTTGACCAGCTGCTGCAGCAGTTCCACCGGCAAAAGCAATGACAACAGCGGGCTGGATATGGCTGTATGGCACAGTTCGCTCAATACAGTTATGCTGGAAATGTGCGGCAATATCTCCGGCGGCAAAAACTCCATCGAAGTCCGCATACCCGATATGCTCCTCAATGGCGGCATTGCCGAAAAATACGATATGCCCTGTCTGGGGTTGGGTTACGCATTTTTCCCGGCAGAAGGATTCCAGACCTGGAGCTTGAACAAATTTTTCAACAGCGACAGCTGGATCTCCACGCACAAGACCCGCTGCGGCTTGACTTTTGAAGAACAGTGCCAGCTGCCCGATGAGCCGGAGATCGTCCACGAAGCGTACAACTTTGATGCCCGCTATCCGGAACTTTCGGAATTGACTGATACAGCGCAAGTCGCGGTCTATTTCAGCAGTGCATCCCGCAACTACAACGGCAGTTTTTCTGCGGATTATGTGGATGGCTTCAAGGAAATAATCCGGGCGCTTTACCGCAGCAATGTAGCAGTGAATGTAACTTCGGAAGTTCCGGAAAATGCCGATAAGATCAAGTATCTCATCCTTACCAACTGCGACAGTTTGAGCGATAAAGAACTTGCCGCATTTGCCAGTTATCAGCAATCTGGCGGCACGCTGATCGTTACCGGCTTGATGGGTTCTTGCGATGAATTTGGTACAGCCAGAGCCAGCGGTTCACCCTTGAAAAAGTACGGCATCGACCCGCAAAAGCCGCAAGTTGACCGGACTTTGCCGCCGGAAGTGCGGAAAGAGTTTTTCCAGATCACCTTCTGGGAGATCCCCGGCACGGTGCCTGCGGTGATCGAATTTACCGGCAAAGAAAATCTGCCGGAACCTGACAAGTACGGCTTCTATAAACTTGCAGAAAAACTGTTGTGGACTCCGGTGCTGGGCAACGCCCCCGGTCAGGCAGAAAATATTGCAGAAATGCTGAAAAACATGATCCCCACTGCGCTGCAAATCGATTTGCCCGATAATTTGCGTTACCGGGTCTATACCGATAAAAATGGCAATTATGTGGTTCATTTTATGCCCATAACCATTACAGCCAATCTTCACCCGACCGTAAAACTGCACAAAACCGGTCAGGCGATCGTGGAATCACTGAATTACGAAGCGCTGACCGGCGCGGTGGAAATCGCCAGCAATATCAAGAGTGCCAAACTTTACGCCGCCGATCTGGGCGATGCAAAAGATATTGCAGCAGAAGCTGGCAAAGCGGTGGTTGATTTGAAAGGCTTGAAGAGATTTTTCTCGGTAGTCATAGAAAAATAATCTTCAGAAGTAATTTCAAGCAAAAAAACAGGGGCGTTGCAACCTTTTGAGAGGTTTGGCAACTGCCCCTGTTTTTATTACCGGCAGATGGGGTCTGCCGGTGATGTTTTGTGATCTCTTATTTGTATGCCGGACCGAAGTTGGCGCAGGCGCGGTAGTCCGCACCTTCGGCATCCATACCGAATGCTGCCCATGCGCTGGGGCGGTAAATTTTGTCTTCGTCCACATTGTGCATGCACACCGGAATACGCAAGATACTTGCCAGCGTGATCAAATCCGCCCCGATATGACCGTAGTTGAAGGCTCCGTGATTGGCGCCCCAGTTAGCCATAACGCTGTAAACATCTTTGAACGCGCCTTTGCCGGTCAGGCGGGGTACGAACCAGGTAGTCGGCCAGCCCGGGTCGGTGCGCTTATCCAGGATATCGTGGACTTCTTTCGGCGGAGCGTAGGTATAACCTTCGGCGATCTGCAGCACCGGACCCAAGCCATGGATACGGTTGACGCGCGCCAGAGTAATGGGCATACCGCCGCGGGTGAAGAAGCGCGAGGAGAAACCGCCGCCGCGGAAGTAACCATTGTTGGCGGGGCACCAGGTGGTGGCTTTAAGTGCCGCCTGAACATCGCTTTCGGTAATATCCCAAAAGTGTTTCATTGCCGGTTTGCCGTCAATGGTCATGGCACCGGTGGCATCCATGGTGGTAGCTCCGGAGTTGATCAAATGGATCATGCCCGGTACTTCCAGATCATAACCGGTGGCAGCCTTGACCGCTTCGGGGCTCCAATAGGTACGCACATCGGAAAAACCGCTGGCGCTGTTGGTCAACAGTCTGCCGAAGAGCATGGCTACGCCGTTAAGACCGTCATTTTCGGTCGCCATAACATAAGGCGCGCGGATACCGTTCCAGTCAAAAGAGCTGTTGAGTACGGTTTCATAAAATCGCCGTTGGGCATGTGGTCAGTCCACTGACGCTGCCCCTGAAAACCCGCCATGATCGCGTTATGCCCGCAGGATTCTTCCACAAAACCCATTTCCGCCAATTTGGGGTTGCCCACCATCAGGTCGCGGGCAATAATGGTCATCTTGGCGCAGTAATCGAAGATCTCGCGCTTGTTTTCCGGCGAGCGGCGGGCATCGCCCACATTGTAAAAGTCTTCGCTTTCCGGGCAGTTGGCTTTGATCCATGCGGAGGCTTTGGCAAATTCTTCGGCATCGTAAATGCCTTCATTTACACGGCGGATGATTTCGGTGGAGTCCACCGACTCGCAGCGCATATCAAAGTACTGTTCAAACATTTCCGGGCAAAGGATCGAACCGGCGATCCCCATGGAAACGCTGCCGATAGAAAGATAGCTCTTGCCCCGCATCTGCGCCGCCGCCAGAGCCGCTCTGCCGAAACGCAAAAGTTTTTCTTCCACGTCAGCGGGGATCACTTTGCAGTCAGCATCCTGCACATCTTTGCCGTAAATACCGAAGGCGGGCAGACCTTTCTGGGAATGAGCCGCCAGCACCGCCGCCAGATAAACTGCGCCGGGGCGTTCGGTACCGTTAAAACCCCACACCGCTTTGATGGTATGGCGATCCATATCCATAGTTTCCGAGCCGTAGCACCAGCAGGGCGTTACCGACACGGTGATCATCACATTTTCGCGCTTGAACTTTTCGTGACAGGCAGCGGCTTCGGCAACGCCGCCAATGGTGGTATCGGCAATTACACATTGAACAGGAGTGCCGTCAGTATAGCGCAGATTGGCAGTAAAAAGCTCGGCGGCCTGCTTTGCCATGTTCATAGTCTGGTCTTCCAGCGATTCGCGGATACCTTTGCGTCTGCCGTCGATCGTAGGACGGATACCGATTTTTGGGTAGTTCATAACGACTCTCCTTGTTTATACTCCCACTTTTTATGGGAAAAATTTAATCTTTCTGATAAGTAAAATTGGCTTTTACTCTTTGGAAATATATAGTAATAAGGTTGTCAAGTCAAGGTTTATACTATGAACAATATTTCTGAATTTATGAATAAAATTGATATTCGCTCTTCCAGCGACTTGAATTTGCTGCTGGAATCCATGGGGGTTGTAACTTTGGGGAGCTTCTGGGATCGCATCACGCTATCGGGCGATTACTGGCGATTTTATTTTCATAACGCTCCCGGAGCGGGAGTGATCGTAAATGGGCGTAAAAAAAGTTTTCTTGCCAACCGCTGTTATCTGCTGCCGCCCTCGTGCAATTTGGAAAGCTTCTGCAATGCTTCTGCCGAACAGCTTTTTATCCACGCCGAACTCCGGGGCTGCCGCGCGGCTTTTGCCGGAGAGATCATATTGCTGCCCGAAGAATTTGACCTTGAGCCGATAAAACAGCTCCGCGACCGTATCCTTGCTGGCAAAGCCGGTACCCCGGCAGTACGTCTGGCGGCGTTGAGCATCATATCGCAAGCGCTGGCTTATCTGCCGGAAACGATATTTACCGCCCCGGCAATGGACAGCCGGATAACGATGCTGCGGGATTATATAAATACCCATCTGGAAGAAGATATTGCGCTGGATTTTCTTGCCAAACGCTGCGGCATGTCCCGGGAAGCGATGATCCGTTTATTTAAGGATGAGTGCGGTATAACGCCCTATCAGTATTTACTGCAGCAGCGCTACAATTGTGCGGCGCGATTGCTGAAAAACTCCAATCTGCCCATCGAAAATATTTGCGACAGCGTAGGCTTTAAAGACAGATTTCACTTTTCGCGGCAATTCAAAAAGCTTTTCGGTATGCCCCCCGCGGCTTACAGAAGTTACTACCGGAGAGATTTTACCGCAAATTAACGTTTGCGGCGCTTCTGCAATGCTTTTTCCAGTTTCGGCAAAATTTCATCTGCCGAAGCTGCCAGCGGTTTTTCCGCCGCCGCCAGGTAAACATTCAAATATTTACGCAATTCTTCAGTGCTGAATTCAAAAAAGCGGAAAAATTGTTCAAAATCCACGATCATACGCTTTTTGAGCATAAACCGGGGCATCTTGCGGCAGCTTGCCACATCGATCCACATAATATCCAGCGCACAGTCGGCCGAATTCACCTTATCGCTGATACGAAAGAGCAGATTCATGGGCGTAAAACCGCGATGCAGTATATTGTGATCGTGCAAACGGGCAAGCAGCTGTAAATGGCGTACAATGAATTCTTCTTGCAAATCAAGCCGGTCATGATATTTGCCGTCGGCTAAAAACTCTCTGCCGTCAAGATAACCTTCGGCAAATTCAGTAGCAATAAAAGCTGTTTCCAGAACACCTTTTCTGCGGACATCTCCTGCTGCCCAAATTTGCGGAACCGGAATATTTATTGACTTTATCAACTGATAATTAACCGCTTCGGCACCGCAAGGAGAAAGCCGGAAAAAGAACTTGTATTTTTTCTTAAGTTTGTCATAAGCTTTGTAAGCAAAAGTTTTGCCGGATGCTGTTGTGATTTTCAGCACAAATTTTTGTTTGGTACGCCAGATAAGCTGGTGTTTGCCATTGCGTACCAACGGCGAATTTTGCCGGAGGAAAGCAAACTCTTCTGCAAAATCGCTTTGAACAAACTGCCACGAACTCCAAATGGAAGTTTGCTTTTGCTCAAAAGCTTCTGCAACAAAATTTTTCATAATACCTCGGCCTTGCTTTTTAATATGGCAAGTTACTTATAAAGCATCTCCAGCACATCGATCAACCGTTTGTTCTGGGCGGCGGTGCCCACGGTAATACGCAAATACTTGCCGGTAACTTCGCCGGGGAAGTAGCGCACGATCACCGCATGGTCGCGCAAAAACTTGAACGCTTTGGCGCCATCTTCATCCGGCGGGCAGGCAAAAATAAAGTTTGCCTGCGCGGGGATCAGCTTGAAGTTGAGCCGTTCCAACTCGCCGGCAAGCTCTGCGCGCAATTTTTTAACTTTGGCAACCGTTGTCTGCAAATACTCCTGATCGCGGATCGCCGCTTCGGCAAGTCTTTGAGTCAGCATATCCATATTGTAGGAGTCTTTGAGTTTGTTCAGCCCCTCAATGATTGCGGGGTGCGCCACGGCATAACCGAAACGCAAACCGGCCAGCGCCAGACTTTTGCTGGAAGTCCGGCTGACGATCACGTTGGAATACTCGCTGGCAAGATCCATACAGTTATCTTCCGCAAAATCCGCATAAGCTTCGTCAATAAACAATATGCCTTCAAATTCGGCAGCCAGCTTGCGGATATCTTCTTTGGGGAAAGTATTGCCCGTAGGTGCATTGGGTCGGGTGATGATCAGGATATTGGCATCTTTGGCCTGCTCCAGAATATCGCCGGGCATGGCAAAGTTGTTATTTTCATCCAAAGCGATTTTGATCACCGGCGCTTCCTGCATCTTGGCAAGTACCGGATAGAGCGAATAAGTCGGCTCCAATATCGCCACCGGCTTATCCGGCGCGGTAAATGCCCGGAAAGTCATGGTCAATATATCGTCGGAACCGTTACCGGCAATGACCATGTTGCGCGTTACATTATTGACTTGCGCAATAGCGCTGCACAGACTATCCGCCATGGGGTCAGGATAACGCCGCAGCATGGAGCCGTCAAAACTCTCCAGCGCGCCCAGAACTGCCGGGGATGGCGGAAAAGGATTTTCGTTGGTATTGAGCTTGACCAGATCCAGCATTTTGGGCTGTTCACCGGGAGTATAGCCAGCCATTTCATCGACTGTATTACGGAAAAAACTCTTATATTCTTTCATTTTTCACAGATCCTGTATCATAAATTATACTGCACAGCAATAATATAAAACCAAAACCGGAAAATGCAACAAAAAAACCCTTACAAACCAAAAAGGTTTTACAACGCCTCCGCCGCCGGCAAGCCTTGGAGCGGCAAAGTTATTTTCCAAGAGTTGCCACACGATCATAAAACACGAAAAAACTTTAACATATTTTATTTCAAACTTTTAAATATAAACTGTATCAAATTATTGTAATACAGCAATAGCCTTTTTACGGACAATATCATTCTATTACCTGGCAAAAACCTTGACTTGAGTAATAGTTTCAAGTATTTTTTAACAGTAAAGGATAGTTCTTATGGCATCAAAAAAACAAATTCTCGATCAATACCGGCAGGAGTTGCTTTCCAGCAATCTCCCGGCAAAACACCGTTTGGAATCGGTACGCCAACTGGCAGCGAGAATGCATTGCGCCCCGGGCACAGCCGCAGCGGTTTTGCTTGATTTATGTGCAGAAAATCTCATTTATTCTGTCCCAAGCAAAGGGTATTTTCTTAACAAAAAGCCCGAAACCAGGAAAAAGATCGGGTATCTTGGGAATACTCCGGCTCCCTTTATTGATGCCGCAGTCAACGAAGCTCTGGTTGCATTGATGGATCATCTGGAAAGCAACAAAGATGTGGATATAATGCACATACAGTACAGGGCTTTGCAAAACATTGAATCCGGCAAAAAACTCTTGCGTAATTTGGATGGGTTGCTGCTCCATGCAAGCTTTTTGGATGATAACAGTTTGCTTATATTGCACACATTCAATAAGCCCATAGTTGTATTTGGTGCATTTTTTCAGGAAAAACGTTTGCTTTGTAATCAGGTAATGGCAGATTTTTCCACAGCGCTTAAAGAGTTCTGTCAATGCTGCGATCTGAATAAATACGCCAGAATAGTAATTATGCCGACTCAAACAAGAAACTCTACTGAAACTGCTCAAAGACTGGTTGATTACTTCAACATGACCGGTGTCACATCACGGGTGATCATTCAAAACACCAATGTAACAAGCGGATATGGCAATGTGATATTCGGTCATAATCTGGCGGGCCGGTTTACAGAAGATGATGTAAAAAACTCACTTTTTATCCTGCTCTCTGACCATATCAGCTGTGGGGTATACTCGTATATTGAGCAAAACGGGCTGTCGCCGGAAATGCTGCCGGATATATTGAGCGTGGATAATTACGAAGGGCATGATCCGGAACTGCAGCACAATGCGTTTTTCACCACTATTGACCGCTCCATTAAAGAGTGCAACATCCAGGCGGCAGATCTGTTGTTCAGCGAATTAAAAACGCCTTCCAACCACCGGACCATTTTGCAGATCCCCACCAAACTGATAATACGCAAAAGCATAAGAAATATCAAGAAGGGTAATCATTCATGAACATCAAAGCACTGCATTTTGATATGAAAGCGGTGATCCCCAAGCTGGATCACGCTTTGGAGATGATCGACATTTTTGCCGCACAGGGATTCAACACCATAATTCTGGAATTCGAGGACAAATTCCCCTTTGAAGCCACCCGGGGGTTTCATCACCCGGCGGCATGGAGCAAAGATGATTTCCGGAGTCTGGCACAGCATTGCAAAGAACGCAATATAGAAATAGTACCGCTGATGCAAAGCATCGGTCACTTGGATTACCTCTTAAAGTATCCGGCATTTCAGCATTTACGCGATGGCGGAGCAATGGGGACAACTTACCAGTGGTGTCTTGCGCTGGAAGCAAGTTACGAACTCTGGCAGAAAATGACCGACGAAATTCTGGAAATCTTTCCGGATACAAAAATCTTCCACATCGGCGCCGACGAGTGCCGCATGAGAGAACCCTGTCAGCGTTGCGGCGAAAACAAACTTGATTTTTACATCAAGCGGGTCGCACGGTGTGTTGAATACATACAATCCAAAAATATGAAAGCGGTTATCTGGGACGATGTATTCCGCAAATACGGCATTGAGCAATTCAAGCGTTTGCCTTCCGGGGTGGTCTGCTGTGTATGGCTCTATCGCGAGATCGATTGGCAGTATTTGGAAAAAATTGCCGGAATGGATATTGAACTGTGGGGAGCCAGCAGTTTGCAGGCCAATAAAAACAACTATGTGATGAATCCCCACGAAATCAAGATGGATAATGTGGATGACTGGGGGCGTATCCACCCAAAATACCCACGGTTCACCGGACATATTGCCACCCTTTGGGGCAGGAATCAATGTTTGAGCCCTTACAACACCAACTTGACGCAAGCCGTTTTGATGACCGCCTATTCCGGCAAGACCCTGACCGATGGTTTGATTGCCGACCGCAAGGAGTTTATCAACAGTTACGGCAGAGATTTTTTCGGGGTGGATCTGGATTATTTTACCATGATCCGTTACTTCAATTATGAACCGGCGATCGCCGGAAAAGTTCTTGCAGAACTTTGTGAAAAAGCTCTTTATCACCGCAGTATTGCTGAAATATTGCAAGCGTTCAATAAAATGGATGAGCTGCTGGATTATATGGATATGTGTTTTTCCAACAATCAAGCTTCCCTTGCCAGCTACCGCAATGGCGGTTCGCCGCCGGAATTGACCGGCAACTGGGCTGACGGCGTAAGGATAGCTGCGGAACGCTGCGAAAAACTCTATAACGATCTGACTCCGGTGATCACCAGATATTTCTATAAAAACCAATGGGATGAACTCTGGGAACAGCATTTTGCCGCCCGGCTGGAACAAAATCAATACTGGGGCAAAGTCATTGAAGAAGCAAAACAAAAGTGGCAGCATAACTTGCAGCAAGCAGCCGGACAAACATCGGAAAATTTACAAAAATAATAAACAACAAGAGGAGGTTTTCTTATGAAAAAATTATTTGCAGCAGCCCTGCTGGTAACCGTCTTGGCGGCTTCCGCCCAGAACATTGTAAAAAACAGCGATTTTAATGCCCACGCCCAAAAGCCCGGTCCGGAATTCCGCACCAACGGCGGCAGACTTACGGTCTTTACCGAAGAAGCCGCCAAAAACCGCTGCGGAAAACTTGAGTTCAACAAAGTGCGTAAAATCGGCAAATTCAGCGTTCTGCAAGCTGCCGTATGGATCGGCGGCAAATATACTGTAAATCAGAAGCCCGGCGGCTTTGTGTGCAAACCCGATACCACTTACGATTTTTCCATTGATATAAAAACTCCGGTCAAAGTCAGCGGCATGATCCGGGCAACTTTATGGAATGATAAACAAACTCTCTGGTACGGCAAAACCCAAAGAACGGTACTGGCTAAAATTCCGCTGCAAGTCAGTAACGAGTGGACCACCTATAAAGGCAGTTTCAAAACCAATGCCGACAGCGTTACAGCCAGTTTGACCCTGTCGATCGGCAATGATGAGCGTTATGCCAAATTGATCAATAAAGTGGGCGATTATATCCTCTTTGATAATATCGTGATCAAAGAACGCGTTGAAGCTCCCGCAGCCGATGGAAAAAAAGCTGCACCCACAACAGAAAAGTAACTCCGGGAAACATGTAAAGGTCTATTATGAAAAAGTTATTTTTGCCAACAGTTCTGACCATGCTTTCAGTGGCTCTTTATGGTCAGAACATTATAAAAAACAGCGACTTTAACGCTGACGAAAAGAAGTACGGCCCGGAATTCCGCACCAATGGTGGCAGACTTACGGTCTTTACCGAAAATGCCACCTGGAACCGCTGCGGAAAATTGGCGTTTGACAAACTGCGCACCTCGGGCAAATACCGCTCGCTGCAAGCTGCCGTATGGATCGGCGGCAAATACGACAGCAATAACGCCCCCGGCGGATTCAAGTGCAAACCCAACACCACTTACGATTTTTCCATTGATATAAAAAATCCCATCAAAACCGGTGCCATGCTGCGGGTAACATTGTGGAACGACAAACAGACTCTCTGGCATGGCAAAACTTATAAATCCAGCGCCGCTCCGGTAAAACGCAGCGATGAGTGGATTACTTACAAAGGCACTTTCCGCACCAAAGCTGACAGTGTAAGTGCCGCCCTGACTCTTTCCATAGGCAACAACGAGCGTTATTCGCCCCTGGTTCATCAAGTGGGCGATCACATCCTCTTTGACAATATCGTGATCAAAGAACGCAAACGCCCCGCCTTGAACAACGCTGCCGCCCCGGCTAAAGTTGAGCTTGATATCAAAAAGATCATCCCGGCTGACGGCACTGCTTACAGCGATTTTCACCGCTTCAAAAGCTCCAAGGATCTGACTGCCAAAACTTCTTTTAATATCAAGATGACCGACAACGCTTTTGTCATAACTTTTGATTGCGAAGAACCCCAGCAAGTTACTCCGGCAAAAGCCCCCGGCAATCTGTGGAGCGGCGATGTGGTGGAATTTTTCTTTACGCCCAAAAAGTCTGACCGTGAATACTCCCAATTTGCAGTTTCTGCCAACAATTACACCTATACCAGTATTGTCAACGGCAAACCGCTGGCGTGGTCGGTCAAAACCCATGTTACATCCAAAGGCTGGGGCGGTGTTGCCACCATACCCTTTGCCAGTTTGGGCTGGGAGAAGCCGCAAAAAGGCGATTTTATCGGCTTTAACCTTGCCCGTCAGCGGCGTGCTGCCAACGAGTTGAGTTCGTGGGCAAAGGTAACAAGCGGTTTTTCTGACTTAAAATATTTCGGCAAGATCTATTGCGGGAGTTTCCCTGATAATACCACCCGTGCCGCCTTTGAAAAAGCTCAAGCCGAAGCTGAAGCCAAAGCTCTTCAGGAAAAACTTGACTCTTTCCGCAAGCAGAAAATGCTCTGTGCCCCGGTAAATATCACCGACGACTTTTCGCTGCCCTTCCTGCCCGATGCCCTGTTTGAGCCGGTAAACAAAATCGAACTGCGGGCAGCAATCAACGAAATCAAGCCCCTGCCCCTTGCCATTTACAACAACAGCAAAAAAACTGCCGTCTATCAAATCACCGCCGAAATACCCAAAGATAAATCCCTTGAATGGCACAACGGCAAACTCTTCCCCGGCGTAACTTACCGGGAAGCTGTCGCCCACCGGGACAACACCTCCGGCAACAGTGCCATCCTTGACCCGCTGCCCAAAATGAACGAAGCCCGCACCGTAACGGTGCCTGCCGGAGAGTGTGCCTTGGTCTGGCTGGACTTTGACACTACCGATTTTAAGCCCGGCGAATACAAAGGCCGCATCCGCGTTATCGAAATCACGGGCAAAGGCGTCTTTACCCGCCGGGGCTACGGGCACGGCAACTTGAATTACTCCGGCGATATGAAAGATATCCCCCTGACTTTAACGGTCGATAATATTGTGCTGGATAAATTCCCCCGCCGCCCCTGCAACTATTTTTCACCGTACACCAGCGATACGGCACGCATCCTGCAAGATGCTATCGGCATGAAGTTTTATCAGCTCAATCCGTGGTCGCTTAAATTCCCGCTCAAAGATGGCAAATTTACCCCCCATGCCCCAGTGGCAGCCCAGCGGGCGGCAATAATAAAATCTATGGGCGGCAAAACGGTCTTTGTCTGTTACAGCGCAGTCCACACCTTTACCCAGCTTTACGGCAAAAAGAATTTGCATTTGTTTGCCGAATGGGTGAAAACGCTGGAAACATTTCTGGAAAAGAACGGCTTTGATCCCGCCAAGTGTTATATCGAAGTTTACGATGAACCGCCGGTAAAAGCCTTCAACGATGTAAAATATCAGCTGGAAACTCTCCACAAAGCCGATCCCCGGATCAAGGTCTGCATGACTTTGGGGGCCGGTATCATGAGTCTGGAAAATATGAAAACCATTGCCCCCTATGTAGACCATTGGATCTTGTGGCGAAGCGGATATTTTTCCGGCAAAGAGCGTTTGGATTTTATCAAAACCCAACAGGCCAAAGGCGTAACTTTCGGTCATTACACATGTTATACAGATGTGCGGGCACCGCTCTATAAAAACTTCCGCCACAACGCATGGTTCGGCGAATATCACAATCTGGATTTCAACGACATGTATCAGGCGGTCAACGGCTTGCCCAACACTATCTGGAAAGGTAATGGCGGAGCCGCCTTGCTCTATAACTCCGAAGAAATGGCTGTACCTTCCATCCGCTACATGGCACTCCGGCAGGGCATAACCGATGTAAAATATCTGGATAAGCTCCGGGAAGTCGGCAAGGACGCCCCCGAAGCACAGGCTTTTTTGAAAACCGCCGCCAAACGGGTGGTGATCGACAAAGCCTACGACCCGGCCGAAGCCGACAAAGTCCGCGAAGAAGCGGCTCAACTTATACTCAAACAACAAAAATGAACTGAAAAGGAGGTTTTATTTATGAAAAAATCCCGCTATTCTTTCACCTTGATCGAATTATTGGTTGTGATTGCCATCATTGCCATTTTGGCAGCAATGCTTTTGCCCGCACTTTCCGCAGCCCGGGCAAGAGCCAAAGCCGCCAACTGCACGGCAAATCTGAAACAGCTGGGCATAATCCAAATGCTTTATGTAGATGCCAATAACGGTTATACAACCGGATCAAGGGGTTTTACCAGTGCCAAAACCTATGTAGAAAAGTTGGTCAATGCCGGATTGCTTAAAAAGCACGATAAAGGGCTTGACCCGCAGGAAGCCAAGTGGTTCATCTGTCCGGGCAGTTCAGAACTGTTGTGTTATAGTGAAAACTCCATGGATAGTGCCTCATACATCTATGGCTTTATTGATGGATACAATTATCATGGCAACGGCCCGTGGTATACCGGCAAGGGGTTATTGGAAGGATTCATTGCCGGGCCCAAAGGCAGCAAGACTGCCGGTGATCCATCCAAAACTCCGCTGATGGCTGACTCCCACTGTTCAGCCGACAAAAGTATGTGGTACACTCTTGAGTGTTCTTGCAGCAGCAGCAGCAAAAAAGGCATTTATCTTGCTCATAACAAGTTGGCAAATGTGCTGATGGCGGATACCCATGTGGAAACATTCAGCAAAGAGCAATGCCAGAACAACGATTATCACCCGTTTACTGTTTTTGATAAACTGTAAAACATCGCTCAACAAAAAAGCCGGTTATCCACTAAATAACCGGCTTTTTTATGCACGGTTACAAACTGTGAGCAAATGCCAGACCCGCTTCCAACTCTTCTTCGGTGCAGTTCTGTTCAAAAAGTTTTGGGGCACTGTGTTCCAGAATGGCTTTGTGGAAATCCCTCGGCAGATCCCCCTGCCCCGGCACCAGATGGATGTCGGCATATTGGCAATCGTCGGTTTCCAACCGGGCATCTGACCAGTGAAAGTGTCCGATAAGTTCCGGGTGTGCCATAAATTCCCAGAGTTTTTCGTGGCGTTTTTCCAGATTATCTTCGTGTGCCGAAGCACTGGCGGCGTGGCTGGTATCCAAAGTCAGATTGACATTTTTGCGATCCACATCTTTATAAAGCTGGAACCACTCATCGCTGGTACAGCCGGCAATGATCCGCAGATCCGGGTGGCGAAGCACCTGATTTTCCAGACTCAACGTCACACCTTTTGCTGCCATAAAATCAGCGATCTCCCGCAAGGAGTCGATCATAGGTCCGTAAGTACCCACATCTTCGCCATTGCTGGAAAAAACTCCGCAAGGGTGAAGGATCATGGTTTTGATGTTGAAGTTCACCCCCGCTTCGACTCCGTACTTTATATCGTTGATGCTCTGGCGGCGGACAGCTTCATCGGTTGCCGCCAGATTGATGCCGCCGTATTGCAAGTGCAAAGTTCTGGCAAAATCCCGCACGGCTTCAAGCTTTGTCAAGTCAGTTTGAGTGGTGATATAAAGCTCCACGCCAAGATCGTGTTTTTTCAAAAACTCCACCGGAAATATGTTCTCCACCAACAGCATGATAATCAACTCGCTTTCTGCATTAAAATTTTGTTATGCGCCTAAAGATACAACATTTACCGGTAATTTTCAACTTTTTTGCTTTAGAAAAATTGATTTTCATTGGAGGATGCAATACATTAACATATAAACAAATATTTATATAATCATATTTAAAGGTATTTTTATGACCGAAGAACTCATTCAATGCGGCGGCGACCATGCTCATTGTGTGGAAAAAGTCGCCAAAGATTTGACCGATGACCTGACTCTGGCATATATGGCAGAGCGTTTCCAGTGCTTTGCCGACCCCACGAGGCTGAAAATCATCAACGCTCTGCTGTTAAGCGAACTTTGCGTTTGCGATATAACCCGGATAATGCAAATGACCCAGCCCGCAGTATCCCACCACCTTAAACAGCTGCGGCAGATGCGGCTTGTAAAGTCCCGCCGGGTAGGCAAAAGCATCTTTTACAGTCTGGATGATTACCATATACCCATGCTGTTTGATTTATGCAAGACCCACATCAGCGAAAAAAGCGAACACTCCAAAGATCAATAAGGTAATTTTTTGTTATGGAACACGCTCACTGCCACTGCCATCACCACAAACATGGGGGGCATCATCACCATCATCATCACGGGATTGACCCGGCACTTGCCCAACGGTTCATCTGGGCTATAACTGTAAATATACTCTTTGTAGCGGGCGAGTTTTATCTTGGCTGGCACTATAATTCAGCGGGATTGCTTGCCGATGCCGGGCATAATCTGGGGGATGTGGGCGGTCTGGTGATCTCGCTGGCAGCTTTTCTGCTCCTGAAAAAATCCCCCAATCAACGCTTTACCTATGCCTTCAAACGGGCGACCATACTGGCAGCATTTGTCAACGCTCTGGTGCTGGCAGCCGCTATCGTAATGATCGTGTGGGAGTGCATAAGCCGCTTCCGTACCGGCGAAGCGGTTTCCGGCTGTGCGGTCATGGCAACTGCTGCCGCCGGGATCGTGGTCAACGGCTTTACTGTACTGCTTTTGAGCAAAGGAAAAAATGAAGATTTGAATGTAAAAAGCGCTTACTTGCACATGCTTGCCGATACCCTTGTATCGCTGGGGGTGGTGGTTTCCGGCGGCTTGATCGCCCTTACCGGATGGAATATCATTGACCCCATAACCGGTTTGATCATCGCCGGGCTGATCGCCATGGGCAGCCGGGAGCTTTTCTGCGAAAGCGCCAACTTGCTGCTGGATGGTGTGCCTCGCAATATAAATACCGCCCTGCTCCTTGACGAACTGCACAACCATCAGAACATTGCCGATATATTCCACACCCATATCAGAGCATTGAGTACCACCGAAAACAGCTTTACAGCTCAAATAATGCTCCACGATCCTCAAAAACAGGAAGCGACCCGCCTGGAACTGAAAAAAATCCTGAAAGCCCATAACATAACCCACTCGACGCTGGAATTTGTGCAGACCAAACCGGAACGCATCTCCGATTTCGGCTGTTTTTGACGTGCAAAAATCGCCTCTTTACTCCGGTAAAACGCAGTAAGCAGCAAGCAAATGCGTTTTTCTTGGATATTAAGTCGGTTTTGAGCTTGAAAAATCCGCAAATTGTGCTATCTTCTTTTAATTACCTTAAATTACAGCACCACAGGTGCTTTACTGTCGGTTGAAAAAAACAAAGGAATGAAAAAATGATCCGATTATCCGGTGTTGCAAAATGTCTGACCGCCGCCGCAGCATTTTCTTTTTTGAACGGTGCAACCGAATGTGTTGCCAATGATGCGATCAACTCCTTTCTGGCTTCCGAGCCAATTAAAAAAACTCCGGAATATCTGGAGCAAGGCAAACGCAATGTAAAAAACGTTGCCGAACAACTCAAAGCTTTGCTGGAACCGGTACCCGCCAGCGCCAAACGCATCGTCACCCCGCTGCCCAAGCCGGACTTTACCATCATCAAAGGCAGCAACGGCAGATCCACGCTTATCTATCGCTGCCGCTATATCCAGGCCAACCGCGCCAGCGTTATTGCTATTGAAAATATGCTGCGCAACGGTTCGGTGGAGTTTCATGCCGAACAGAATTTGCTGACCATCTACGACAGCTCGGAAAATATCGAAAATCTGAAAAATGCTCTGCTTGCCATCGACAAACCCATGCCGCAAGTGGTGGTGGAAGTAAAGGTTATCGAAGTATTGTTTTCCGACGGCATGAACCGCAATCTTTCGTTCCAATTCAACGACAGCGACCGGGGCAAGAATGCTTTGCACGAAAATACATTGCTCAAATCCACCGGCGGGATCGTCAATAACAACTTGAGCGGCAGTTCCGAAGCCGCCGGATTGAATCTGAACTGGTTCCCGTATGTATCAGGCACCAAAAGTATGCAGACATCTTTCCAATGGGTGCTCAACGGTCAGGACGCCAAAGTTCTGACTTCGCCCAATCTGGTGATCAGCCGCAACGAAGAAGCCAGTCTCTCCACCGGTCAGGATATACCTATTCAGGAAATGAGCACAACTTCCAGCGGCACCAATATCGCCACCACCTTCCGCCGGGTGGGTGTGACTCTGACTTTGACCCCCATGATCATCAACGACAATCTGGTAACTCTGCGGGTAGCACCCGAAGTATCCACCGTGCAGCAGTATCAGCGTATCAATCAGGGGTACGATGCCTCCACCGGCGAAGCGATATCCTTCCAGGTGCCGGTTATTTCCATCCGCAATCTGGATACGACCCTGACTTTGCGCGATGGCGAAGTCATTATGATGGGCGGACTTTACAGCAACCGCACCAGTATGCAGGAAGACCGCACTCCGCTGTTGAGCGACCTGCCCTACATCGGCGAACTCTTTACTTCCAAAAACCGGGAACAGGAAATCGTGCAGCTGGTATTCTTTATGCGTGTTCACATCCTGCGTCCTGCCGAAAATCCCTCCGGCATAGCCTTTGACCCCGATGAAGTAGCCAACACCAGCAGCAGGATCGGCGAAATATTGCAGAACTCATCGTCGCTGCCCAAGCTCAAATCCACGCTTCAGCAGCTCAAAGAAGAGTTTATCGACGAGCCCGAACGCCGCCGCAAAGCAAACGATCCGGAAAAAGGCCGTGACGACAAAAAATCTGCCGTCAAAAAAGACCAGGTCCCCACAGTTGAAAAAACAGCAAAAAAAGCTGAAAAATAAGGTTACGCAATGAAAATCGACCGCAAAAAATTACGGCTGCTGCTTTTGGGCGTCGCGATTGTTGCAGCAACAGCAATAATCACTCTGGCGTGGCTCTATACAGACACCGAAGAAAAAACCGCTGCAGCCGAACTGAAAAATGCCGAAGCCAGCGTTGACCGTACCTTTACCCTTAAAAAAGGCGATCTGGTGCTGGGGATCACCCAGCCGGGCACTGTCAGCGCCAAAAAGAAACACCGGGTGGTGCCGCAAGCCAACGTGCGCTCCACTATAGTGTGGATCATCGAAGAAAATGCCCGGGTCAAAAAAGGCGATGTAGTCGTAAAGCTGGATCCCACCGATCTGGAAAACCGGGTCCTTGACGGCAAGATCGAACTGGAAAATCTGGAAAAAGAACAGGAACTTGCGCTGGAAACCCAGAAGCTGGAAGAAAGCACCCAGGCAGCGAATATGAAAGCCGCCGAAGACCGGGTATCCAAAGCCGACGACGCCTTGCGCAAATATCTGCGTTTTGAGCGGCGCCAGAAGCGCGACTCGCTGGACTTGAATATCTCCAACAGCGAGAGCAAGCTGGATGACGCCCGGGAAACCTACCGCAACTACAAAGCCAATCCGGAAACTGATACCGACGAAGACAAGCAAAAGGCATACAAGAAAAACCTTGCCAACGCCCAGTCCAGTATCGATTCGGCAGAAAATGAGCTGGAAAATAACGAAAGCTCCCGCCGCTTGTGGAAAATGTACGACGACCCCAGCAAGCTCAAAGCACTTTACAACGAAGTGGATCAGGCTGACTTGAATATGGAAAAGGTCAAAGTGGCCATCCAGTCCAGCCGTGCCAGAACCAATCGCAGTTTGCACAACTATACCCGCCGCATCCGCCGCGTCCGGGAAAATCTTGATCAGAACGAAAAGTTCCTGCGCATGATGACCCTGTACGCCCCCGCCGACGGCATCGTGATCTACGGCAACCCCGACCGTCCCCACAGCAACCCGGATATCAAACCGGGTATGGAAGTATGGCGCGGAATGATCCTGATGACCATTCCGGAAATGTCGGATATGGTGGTAAATCTGGATCTGCCCGAGCAGTATCGCAGCAAAGTCAAAGTTGGCGACCGGGTGGTGGTCACGCCGGACAGTATGCCGTCAGTAAAATTCCACGGCACGGTGGATATGATCCCCACGCTGCCGGTGAATATCATCTTCTGGGATTCAACATCGCCCAAAGTCTACAAATCACGCATACGTTTC
Organism: Lentisphaeria bacterium; assembly: GCA_017504585.1. GTDB lineage: Bacteria > Verrucomicrobiota > Lentisphaeria > Victivallales > Victivallaceae > SIG78. The sequence goes on along the minus strand of JAFVQX010000082.1, from coordinate 2,438 downwards.
GACAAACAGTCTGAACTGCTGGTCAACGGTATGAGCGTGCAGATCGAAGTGATCACCAATACCATAAAAGATACGCTCTTTATACCCGTGGAAGCGATTTTCGAAGATAAAGAACGCTTCTATGTATATATGCAGACGCCCGGCGGCGGCAATAAAGAAGTCGATGTAAAAATCGGCGAATCCAACGACCGCTTTGTCCAGATCCTTGACGGGCTTAAAGAAGACGATGTGATCTATCTTTACCGCCCCCATCAGGGACGTACCGAGAGCAAATAAACTGCCAGAATAAAGGATTTGCCTGTGGAGTCAAAGGATACGATCGTAAGTTTGGAGCATATATTCAAAACTTACTATGCCGGGGGGAATCCGGTGCCGGTGCTCAAAGATGTGAATTTGAGTGTGGCGCGAGGAGAATTTCTCGGCATATTGGGTACTTCCGGTTCCGGAAAGTCCACCATGCTCAATATATTGGGTATGCTGGATGTGCCGACTTCGGGGATCTACCAGCTTGAAGAAGTCCAGGTGGATCTGCTGACCGACTCGGAACTGGCGACTATCCGCAACCGCAAGATCGGATTTATCTTTCAGGGCTTCAATTTGTTCCCGCATCTGACCATTGAGCAGAATGTGGAAATACCTATGCTCTACGGCAGAGTGGACCGCAAAGTCCGCCGCCAGCGCGCTCATGAACTTATTGAACGGGTAGGCTTGGGACACCGTTTCGGTCATCGGCCCAACCAGCTCTCCGGCGGGGAGTGTCAGCGGGTGGCCATCGCCAGAGCTTTGAGCAACCACCCCTCCTTTCTGCTGGCAGACGAGCCTACCGGGAATTTGGACGAAAAAACCGGTCTGGAGATCATGAAGCTTTTTCACGAACTCAATGACAGCGGCGTAACGATCATTATGGTGACCCACAACCCGGATCTTGACGAACACTTTGATCAAATCGTGCATTTGCGCGACGGCAGGATCGTACATCAGGAGTACCGGAAAAAATGATGCTGGCTTCGGACGCATTGCGCTTGTCAATGCACAATATACTTTTGCACAAAGTGCGCTCCATACTCACCTCGCTGGGGATCATCTTCGGCGTAGGCAGCGTTATTGCCATGCTGGCGGTTTCCGAAGGGGCCAAACGTGCTGCGTTGGGGCAGATCGAAGCTATGGGGATCGACAAGATCATCGTTTACTCCCAAAAGCCGCCGCCCAGCGGGGTGGACAGCCAGACCAGCCGCTCCATTCAATATGCCGAAAGTTACGGCTTGACCCGGGCTGACTACGAAAATCTGATGAAAATGGATAATATATCCCGCATAACCATTGTGCGCAATACCCGGAAAAACGTACTGAAGGGATTGACCCGGTTGGATGTAAAGCTGGCAGCAGTAACGCCGAGTTTCCTCAAAGACTCCGGCTCGATCATTGAGCAGGGCCGATGGCTCTCTGTGCCTGATATGCTCAATAAACAGCCGGTATGCGTTATCGGCGCCGAAGCAAGGCGCAAACTTTTTGAGCTGGGCAAAACAGACGTTATCGGCTCGCTGCTCAAGATCGATACCGAAAGTTACCGCATCATCGGTATATTAAATAACGACATGGGCACCCAATATCCGGAACTCGGTACACCCGGCAATATGGTTTTTATACCGCTGACTTTGTCGGAGTCGCTTTTCGGCAGCTTTACAATAAATAAGGAAACGGCAGTACCGGTTGTTACCCAAATCGACTTCGATTTGTTCATCATTACGGTGGACAAGCTGGAATATATCGACAACACCGCCAACCGGGTAACTCAATATTTCCGCACCAGCCACAGCAAGATCAAAGATTGGGATGTGATAATTCCGCTGGATCTTCTGAAACAGCGGGAAGCCACCCAGAATATCTTTACTATCGTTATGAGTTCCATTGCCGGTATTTCGCTGATCGTGGGCGGTATCGGTATTATGAACATCATGCTGGCAAGCGTTTACGAGCGGCGCAAAGAGATCGGTACCCGCCGGGCACTGGGGGCTCAAAAAGGCGATATCTTGTTCCAATTCCTTATCGAAACGGTGTTTCTGACCAGTATGGGCGGTATACTTGGTATTCTTCTGGGCGTGGGTATCAGCAAGATCATCACGTTTTACGCCAATATGCCGACATATTACTCGCCGGTAAGCATTATAGCAGCATTGCTCATATCCAGTTTTGTGGGGGTGCTGTTCGGTACCTACCCGGCATGGAAAGCCGCCCAGCAGAATCCTATAGATGTACTGCGCAGCAACTGATCAAGCAACTAACAGAGATAATATCAGGGTTTTTTAATAACTTTGGGAAATAGCCCCATATAATATTGATTTTTTCATAACATGGATTATATTATAACAGAGAAATAAAACTTTTAGCTCAAAAGAGGCTATTTTATGGACAAAACATTAGTTCTTCTGGCAGCCGGC
>JAFVQX010000081.1 GCA_017504585.1 Lentisphaeria bacterium | reverse complement strand
TATTCCAATAGTTGCAGATATTCATTTTGATTATAAACTTGCCCTGGGAGCAATTGCTGCAGGGATTCACGCAGTCCGGATCAATCCGGGAAATATCGGTTCTTCTGACCGTGTTCAAAAAGTGGCAGAAGCGGCAGGGGAAGCCGGAATCCCCATCCGTGTCGGTGCAAACTCCGGAAGTCTTCCAAAAGGGCTTTATGAGTCGAAGTTAAATTCCGGGTTATCACCGGAAGATGCCATGGCACAATCTCTGGCAGAAGCGGCACTCGTACAGGCGGCAATGCTGGAACAATTCGGGTTCAAGGATATTGTCGTTTCATTAAAATCAAGTTCACCTTCCGCAACTGTTCTGGCATGCAGAGCCTTCGCGGAGCGTTCTGATCTCCCCCAGCATATCGGAATCACTGAAGCAGGCATCCCCGCACACGGAATTATTAAATCCGCTGTCGGGATTGGAACGCTTCTGATGGAAGGAATCGGAGATACTATGCGTGTCAGTCTGACTTCTGATCCTGTGCAGGAAATCAGAACTGCAGTTTCCATTCTGGAAGCATGCAGTCTGCGGCAGGCTGAACCGGAGCTGGTCTCCTGTCCGACATGCGGAAGAACAAAGATTAATCTGGAAGCAATGGCAACAGAAATCAGTGATTTTATACAGTCTCTCAAAGATCAGGGAAAGAAAATCAATCTCAGTAAAATTGCTGTCATGGGCTGTATTGTCAATGGGCCGGGAGAGGCTTCTCATGCAGATATAGGACTCGCCGGAGGCGATGGAAAAGCTGCTGTTTTTGCCAAAGGGAATGTCATTGCAACACTGCCCGAACAGGAAGCCCTGGAGTTCCTCAAAAAAGAAATTCTCAAAAAAACAACTTAGTTAGTATATTATTAACAATATTTAATAGAATAAAACGTTTATTAGTCAGAGATCGACAAAAACAAACCATAAGGAGGTTATTTATGAACAAGATCTTATTGACCGCCGCCATTGTGGGAGGCATTACACTTGGAGCATTTGCCCAGCGCCGCCCGCAGCCGAAGCCCGTAGTTGTACCCGTACCTGTCGTCAAACCCGTGCCCGTACCCGTACCTGTCGCCAGACCGCTGCCCCCGCCGAGACCGGTTGCCAGACCGCTGCCCCCGCCGAGACCGGTTGTCAGACCGCTGCCCCCGCCGAGACCGGTTGTCAGACCGCTGCCCCCGCCGAGACCGGTTGTCAGACCGCTGCCTCCGCCGAGACCGGTTGTCAGACCGCTGCCTCCGCCGAGACCGGTTGTCAGACCGCTGCCTCCGCCGAGACCGGTTGTCAAGCCCGTACCCGTACCTGTACCGGTTGCAAAGCCCTTGCCGCCTCCTCCGCCGAGACCGGTTGTCAGACCGCTGCCTCCGCCGAGACCGGTTGTCAAGCCCGTACCCGTACCCGTACCCGTACCTGTACCGGTTGCAAAGCCCTTGCCGCCTCCTCCGCCGAGACGCCATCGGTAAATTATCGCAAGAGGGACTGTTGTAAAATACAGTCCCTTTTTTTGCCTGTTTTTTATAAATGTTTGAGGTGAAGAAAAGGCTGCGCCCTTTGAGTGAAGTTGTGCTTCGCACAGTGAAGAGAAGACTTGCTTGTCGCGGCGTAGCCCGTAAGGGCGTAGACGGACGGCGACCTTCGCCATTTTTTTGCAAAAAAATGGCGGAGAGGGGGGGATTCGAACCCCCGGTACGGTTACCCGTACGACGGTTTAGCAAACCGTTGCTTTCGGCCACTCAGCCACCTCTCCGCTATATAAAACTTTGAAGTTACCACGCAACTCCAAATAGCGTTTTATATACTATATGCCATTTTGCGGATTTTGCAAATCCTTTAATGACTTTTTCAGGCAAATTTATTACTTATTTGCCAACATTGCCTGCAATTCGGCATCTGCTGCTTCCACTTGCGCCGTTTGCGCCTTGCGGAATGTCTGCAATTTTTCCTGCAAACCGGCATCGCTCAATGCCAGAATCGATACTGCCAGCAGGGCTGCGTTCTTTGCTCCCGCTTTGCCGGTAGTTACTGTACCCACCGGAATACCCGGGGGCATCTGTACTGTCGCCAGCAATGCGTCCAAGCCGTTGAACGGCTCGCTGGCTACCGGGATTCCCAGTACCGGCAGCACCGTGTGGGCTGCCATCACTCCGGCAAGATGTGCTGCCATACCAGCAGCACAGATTATTACTTTCAGGCCGTTTGCCTGGGCATTGGCGGCAAATTCCATAGCCTTTTCCGGCGTACGGTGGGCGCTCATTACCCGGGCGGTATAGGGCACCGAAAACTCATCCAATACCTTAAAAGCACCTTCCAGCAGCGGCAGGTCGCTCTTGCTGCCCATAACTATCCCAACCAGAGGTTTTTCCATGATCTTTTCTCCAGAAAATCCCGCTGATCACGCGTCTTGTGCTGTTTCTTCGGCTGTTTCTTCAGCAGCCGCTTCTCCGGCAACAACTTCTGCTTCGGCTTCTGATTCAGGATTGCCGAATTCGTAGCCGATCAAGCCTTCGCCGATTTCCAAAAGCGCTACATCCAGATGATTTTCGGAATCGCATTTGACCATCGGACGGGCTCCCAGCGCCAGCTGACGGGCGCGTTTGGCCGAAACGACCGAAAGAATCTGCGGATCGGAGATCACCTTTTTCGCCATATCCAAATATGCGTTGTTCATCTTTTGCTGTCCTTTCACACCGGGTATCAACTCCGGAGTTTAAATCAAAACCGCGCCCGGAACAAATTTTTCATTCCGGGCGGGCTTATTATGACCGGTTTTTACCGATAAATGTTTTATCAGTAATCGATCACGTCGCGATGATGGTCGATCACCGTCAGGTCGCCGGACATCACCTTGGCATAACGCTTGGCAAATTCTGCCTGCGAATCCAGAATGTAGCGTTCGGCAAGCACGAAGCGGTCTTCGCACTTCTGGGCGTCACGCAGCATCAGCATACCCACAAAAACGTAGGTTTCCATTTCCACCAGATCGCGGGCGTGCAGATCGTGGTAGGCGACATCTTTGCGGTCGGCAACAAATTTGACTGCTTCCAACTGCTTGGCGTACAAACCTTTGACGATTTCTGCCAAACGGGCGGATTCGCCTTCGAACTCGATGGCAAACATTTCTTCCAAACGCTTGTCGGCATCGCGCTGCATCACACCGCCGATGGCGGCTACGACCTGCAGCTGGGTGGTGCCTTCGTAGATGTTGGTGATACGGGCATCGCGGTAGAAACGTTCGGCGTTGAAGTCGCGCATAAAACCGGTACCGCCGTGGATCTGGATGGTATCGTAGGCGATCTGGTTGGCGCTTTCGGTAGCCATGGCCTTACACATCGGAGTCAGGATAGCAGCCAGTTTGTTGTAGTATTTGGCCATATTCTTGACTTCGGCGGTGGCGTTGGGTTCTTCCGCCAGATGAGTGTAAACCGTGCGCAGGTCAACTGCGCGGGTGGTTTCGTACAGCAGAGTACGGGCAGCGGTCAACTTGGCTTTCATGCCGGCGAGCATATCGTAGATCGCCGGGAATTTGTCGATGCTCTTTTTGAACTGTTCACGTTCGGCAGCGTACTGACGGGCGGCGCGGTAAGCGGCTTCGGCAATACCTACGGCCTGGGCACTGATCGCCACACGGGCGCCGTTCATCAGGCTCATAACGTAACGGATCAGCCCCAGACGGCGTTTGCCGCAGAGCTGGGCGGGCACGTCGTTGTACTGCAATTCGCAAGTGGCAACGCCGTGGATACCCATTTTATCTTCGATGCGGCGCACCACCAGCTGCGGGCAGGCTTCGCAAATAAACATGGACAGACCGCGGCCGTCGCTGGTGCCTTCTTCGGAACGGGCCAGCACCAGGTGCACCTGGGCGCAACCGTTGGTGATGAAGCGTTTCATACCGTTGAGGTACCACTGACCGGTCTTTTCGTCCTGCCAGGCACGGAGTTTGACTGCCTGCAGGTCCGAGCCGTAATCCGGTTCGGTCAGGTCCATGGAGCCATCGACCAGACCCTGGGCGAATTTGGGCAGATACTGCTGTTTCTGCTCTTCGCTGCCGAATTCGGCAATGGTTTCGGCGATGTCCTGCAGACCGAAGAGGTTCTGCAAGCTGGCATCGGCACGGGAAACCATTTCGGTCATCATCGTGTAGACCGAAACCGGGAAGTTCAAGCCGCCGAAGCGGTGTTCCAGCATAACACCGGAAACATCTGCCTTGCGCAGATCTTCCAGGTTCGCCTGAGTCAGCGGGTGATAGGTCACCACGCCGTCGGCAAAGTGCGGCCCTTCGCGGTCCACAGTGCGGCTGCGGGGTTCGATGTTGTCGCCGCAGATTTCGCCCACCACGCTCAACACGCGGTTGAAGTTGTCCAGCGCATCAGCGTAGTCAACCGGAGCGGTTTCAAATTCTTTGGCAAATTCGTAATTGTTTTCACGCAATGCAACGGCTTCGAGCAGATCGAGGTTGTTCAGCGTGAACTCAAGATCGCGGTTGTCAGAAAAAAAGTTCGCCATGATCAGAAGTCCTTTCCATTACGCCTTGGCTTTGAAGGCTTTGATCATCTGCGGAATGACCACATTCAGGTCGCCGACAATGGAGTAATGCGCCACCGAGAAGATGGGAGCATTGGGGTCGGTATTGATCGCAATGATCTTTTTCGATTCTTTCATACCGGCGGTGTGCTGCACCGAACCGGAAATACCGCAAGCAATGTAAAGACGCGGACGCACCGTTACACCGGTCTGACCGACCTGATGATCGTGATCGATCCAGCCGGCATCCACTGCCGCACGGGAGGCCCCGACTTCGCCGCCGAGAGCTTCGGCAAGATCACGGATCAGCTTGAAGTTTTCTTTGCTGCCCACGCCGTAGCCGCCGGCTACGATGATCTGCGCACCCTTCAGGTCAACGGTCTTTTCTTCACGCACGCGTTCGATGACTTTGACCACAGTATCCACATCGTTCAGCACCACCGGAACTTTCACCAGTTCGCCCTTGCGGCTGGTATCGGCAGCGCCCATTTTCATAACGCCTTCGCGTACGGTCACCATCTGGGGGTCATCCCAGGTGTTGACGATGGTGGCAATGATGTTGCCGCCGAAGGCCGGACGGATCTGCATGAGCTTGTCTTTGTAGACAGTCTTGCTCAAGGCGTCTTCGAAATCGTCGATTTTCAATTCAGTACAGTCTGCAGTCAGACCGCAGCGCTTTTCGGAAGCCACGCGGGGAGCCAGTTCGCGGCCCTTCATGGTGGCGCCGAACATCAGAATATTCGGCTTGTGTTCCAGAATAAGCTGCATGATGATCTTGGCAAACGGCAGAACTGTGAAAGGTTCCAGGCGCTTGTCGCAAGCCATAAAGACGGTGTCGCAGCCGTAGCTGTACAGAGTCGGTACAAATTTTTCCACATTTTCATCACCCAGCAGAAGACCTTCGACCTTGAGGCCGAGCTGGTCAGCCAGTTCACGGGCCTTGCAGACCAGTTCCAGACTTACGTCAGCGATCTTGCCGGCTTCGTGTTCGATGAAAACCCAAACGTTACCCATTTTTTCAGCCATGATAGATTATCCCAAAGTATGATCAGCAATAAGTTCGTGAATCAATTCTGTAATACCCGCTTCAGTAGCTTCGACCTGCTTGGATTCGCTGGCGGTCAGCACTACGCTGGCGATCGCCTTGACCTTGGTCGGAGAACCGGCCTTACCAATACGGTCGAGGTCGGCATCTACATCGGCTGCGGTCCATTCCTGGATCAGCAGACCCTTGTCTTTCAGCTCTGCCATCTTCGCTTCGATCGCGGCATCGTCGGTGTAGTTTGCGTCGGCATGTTCCTTGACGATTTCGCTCTTGATGCGGGCACGCTTGAACTTCATGATACGGCGGGCAGCCATCGGACGGGGAATGTTCGCATCGATGACAGTCATAACTGCCGGAAGCGGACTTTCCAGAACTTCGTAGCCGCCTTCGATGGCGCGGCGCGCCACCACTTTGCCGTCGCCCAGGCTGATGATTTCTTCAGCATAAGCGATCTGGGGCAGTTCCAGCTTTTCAGCCACCTGGGGACCGACCTGGGCGGTATCGCCGTCGATCGCCTGACGACCGCAGAGGATCAGATCGTATTTGACTTTCTTGGCGGCGCAGCTCAATGCAAAGCTGGTCGCCAGGGTGTCGGCGCCGGCAAATGCACGGTCGGTCAGCAAGATCCCTTCGTCGGCACCGCGGTACATCGCCTGACGCAGCACATCGGCAGCGGCGGGCAGACCCATGGTGGCGACCACGACTTTGACGCCGTAACGGTCTTTGAGTTGGAGCGCCATTTCCAGCGCGTTGAGGTCTTCCGGATTGAAGATCGCGGGCAATACAGCACGGTTGACGGTACCGTCAGCCTTCATAGCGTCGCCAGTGATGTTCTGTGTGTCCGGAACCTGTTTGACAAACACAAGTACAGTGTAGCTCACAGTTTCACTCCATTGTTTGTTTTTTGGTATGTTAACTAACTATAAGGTTGTTTCAAACCCACGTTTCCCCGCAATTTATACATTGCAAGTGTTTTAATATATCTCCAAATCCGTTAAAAAACAAATATATAGCTGTTTTTTTAAAGAAAAACCCCGCATATCAAGGCTTTTATACCCCAAAAAACCGCTCCCTTATTCAAGAGAGCGGTCGGTATTTTTATCAAATTATAAGCTCAAAAGCTTATTTTTTCATTCCGGCAAGATAGGCGTCGAGATTGGCCTTGAGTTTTTCCAGAGAAGTTTTCAACTCATCGATGTTGCCCCGGAGTTTTTTGGCTTCGTCGCCCAGCTGTTCGGTCAGCGGGATATCAGCGAGTTTTTTCACTTCGACTTCCAGTTCGGCAGCTTTTTCGGCTATGGCTTTCTGATACTTTGCCGCCATGGCTTCGATATCCGCAACGCTCATGTTCGCCACTTCGCTTTTGATCTGTTCGGGAGTTTTGGACTCATCCACACCGTCGCCGCAACCTGCCATGAACAGCATACCGCAAAGTGCCAGGGCCAAGATCATAAGTTTTTTCATTTTTCTGCTCCTTTTGTGAAAAATTGTCTTCTTTACCTCTGTTGGATTTTATACAGAGATGGTTTCCGGAGTAATATAGGCACCTTTCCGGCAAAAGTCAAGCCGAAAACTCCTTTTTTATTTGCTCTTGAATGTCCGGTAGATCAATAATTCGCAATTTCCCGGGAAATCCAGCTCAAAATTATCGCCCAATGCTTCGTTGAGCGTTGCCTGATACCAGAGTTTCAGCTCCAGTTTATCCATGGGGTATTTCAGACCGCTGGCGCTTACCACGGCTTTACCGGTCAGTGGAACTATGGAGATTTGCTGTCCGGGAAAGGATGTCAGTGTGCCGGATCTTTTTGCCACCGTAAAGTATCCGTAATCGGTAACGATCTTTATATCGGGTACACTTTCTGCGTAGATGCTTAAAAGCGAGAGATTGCCCAGCGTGTGATCTTCCCGTTTGCCGGTGGCGCCCAATATGACTATATTGTTATAGCCCAGCTGGCAGCAGTAGCGGAACGCCTTGGATAAATCGTTGCTCTCCTGTTCCGTAACCTGTTCGATGCGGTCGGCAAAGCGTCTTTTGAATTCAGCACTCAAACTGTCCAGATCGCCCACGATCCGGTCGGGCTCTCTGCCGTAAGCCACCAGACTCCGGGCAGCGCCGTCGCAGCAGATCACTTGCCGGGCGTTTTCCAGATACTCCAGCGCTTCCTTGCCGGCAGGAAAAGATCCATCCGCCAGAATAACGGTCAAATCCGAATTATTTTTGCTCATTTTTCAGCTCCCGCTGCCACAGACAATAGAAAATTATACCGTTTATCAGAGAAAGCACCCACATCAGCAATATGGCAATGGAGCCGGAGCCGGTCAGGTAGACTTTGTACCACATATAAATGGAGGCAATGTTGACCAGAGTCCAGATCGCCCACTGTTCCACACAGCGTTTGACCGTCAGCACCATGGCGATAACCGACAGCACCGTGGTCAATGCATCCAGCGCCGGCGCCTGATCGCCCAGCTTGTGCAGTATTGCTCCCAGTCCGGCAGTACCCCCCAGCGCGATCAAGGCAGTAAGTACCCGGTGTTGCCAGGTCAAACGGCGCTTGATGATCTCCTGAACATTGCTTTTAAGATTGCGTTTCCAGCAGAACACTCCCACAAACATCATAGGGAAATACCACCCCCAGTTCAGCAAGACCTCCCCGTAAAGCGTGGCATTAAAAGCGATCAACCCGTAAGCAAAACTGTTGAAAATTCCGAAAAAGTAGCAGGAGAGTTTTCCTT
>JAFVQX010000080.1 GCA_017504585.1 Lentisphaeria bacterium | reverse complement strand
TGAGGTTTTGCAAGACGCACAGCGAGGGAGTGTACGACTGTACTCGACCGGGCGAGCAAAGCAGTCCGGCTTCGTTTCACTACGCCGCGACAAGCAAGGCGAACCATATTGGCAAGCAAAAGTGCGAGCAAAGGTTGAGGTTTTGCAAGACGCACAGCAAAGAATCCACCTTCGTTGCACTACGGCGGACAAGCCAAGCGGGCAAAGCAGTCCGGCTTCGTTTCACTACGCCGCGACAAGCAAGGGTGCCTGTATTGGCAAGCAAAAGTGCGAGCAAAGGTTGAGGTTTTGCAAGACGCACAGCGAGGGAGTGTACGACTGTACTCGACCGGGCGAGCAAAGCAGCAAGGCCTCAAGATTTGCCGCAATTTTGCTTGCCTGTCATACCGAAAAGCGGACGTGGATCACATCGCCGTCCTGGACGACGTAGTCCTTGCCTTCGATGCGGAGTTTTCCGGCAGTCTGCGCAGCATTCCATCCGCCGCATTCCACCATATCGGCATAGGAAACAGTTTCCATGCGGATAAAACCGCGACACATATCAGTATGGATTTTGCCCGCGGCTTCGGGAGCCAGCGTACCTTTGGTCACAGTCCACGCCCGTGATTCCATGGGTCCGGCGGTGAAGAAAGTTATGTAGTTGAGCAAGCGGTAGCCGGTCTGGATAACTTGCGCCAAGCCGGTTTCTTTGATGCCCAATTCTTCCATAAACATCTGGGCTTCTTCGTCGGAGAGCTGACCGAGTTCTTCTTCGATCTTGGCGCAGACGGGGATCACTTCCATATTCATAGTAGCGGCTTTATCCAGCAGTTTTTGCGCCATGGGCAGATTTTTAAAATCAGCTACGCCGGCTTCGTCAGTATTGGCACAGATAAAAGCGGGCATGGTGGAAAGCAAGCCGAAAGATTTGACCAAATCCACAACTTTGGGGTTGTTGATGTCATATTCCGGGCGGCGGCCTTCGCTTAACTGCATGGCAATATCTTTGAGGAGTTCAAACTCAAGTTTGGCATCGGGTTCGTTGGAGCGGGCGAGTTTGGAGGCTTTGTCCCGGCGTTTTTCCACCATTTCCAAATCAGCAAGCATAAGTTCGGTGGAAATGACTTCCAAATCTTCTGCCGGGTCGACCTTGCCGGCTACATGCACTACATCGCTGTTTTCAAAGACCCGCACCACATGGGCAATGGCATCCACACTGCGGATGTGGCCGAGAAACTGATTGCCCAGCCCCTGCCCCTGACTGGCACCGCGTACCAGACCGGCAATGTCGATAAATTTAAGACTGGAAGGCACGATCCTGCCGGATTTTTCCATATCCGACAACACCTGCAGCCGTTCATCGGGCACTGCCACGATGCCGGTGTTGGGTTCGATGGTGCAAAAGGGGAAGTTTGCCGCTTCGGCACCGCCCCGGCTCAAAGCATTGAAAAGGGTGGATTTACCCACGTTGGGCAACCCGACCAAACCGCAAGAAAAACTCATAAAATATGTTCCTTTTATTAAAATTGTTATTACAGCACGATAATAATTTACACCGCCAAACATGTTTTTGCCAGAAATAGCGAAAGATTTCAGCTTTTTTTGCCCGGCAAACTTGTTAAAATTGCAATCTAAAGGTATATTACTTTTATGTGTATAAATGTATCAGCAGGCAAGGAGTATAAAGAAATGGACAAAGTCATCGCTATCGATGGGCCTTCGGCATCCGGGAAAAGTACGCTGGCACGCAATCTTTCGGAAGCATTGCATATACCCTACATCAATACCGGCAGCATGTTCCGCGCCACCGCGTGGGCGGCCGCCAGACGCAATATAGCCTGGGATGATGAAAAGGCTTTGGAAAATATGCTCCGGACACTGACCATGGAATACCGCCAAAGCGCTGCGGGTGATTTTGAACTTTTCTGCGACGATACATTCCCCGGCGAAGAGCTGCGCTCTACTGAAATCGCTGCCGGAGCCAGCAAAGTCGGCACGCTGTTGTCTGTCCGCGCCGAACTCAAACGCTTGCAGCAGCAAATGAGCAAGATCGGCTGGATCGTTATGGAAGGCCGGGATATCGGCACGGTGATCTTTCCGGAAGCGCAGTTCAAGTTTTTTGTTACCGCTTCGCCCATGGAACGCGCCCGCCGCCGTCTGGCACAGGAGGGCGATAAAGCCGGCGGTTCGCTGGAAGAAGTGGCAGCAGCCATCGCCGAACGCGACCGGCAGGACAGTACCCGCGCCGTAGCTCCGCTGAAACCGGCAGAAGATGCTGAATTGGTGGATAACAGCAACATGACTTACGAAGAAACATTCAACTATATTTACAACAAGGTGAAAGATGCCGTACTTTGATTGCTCCTACCGGGTGCCCTACGCCGACACCGATCAGATGCAGGTGGTTTATTACGCAAACTATCTGGAATATTTTGAACGCAGCCGTACAGAGATGCTCCGCAGTATCGGGTTCCCTTATTCGGAAATGGAAAAACTTGGATTTTTCCTGCCGGTAAAAGAAGCCCATGTAACTTACCACGCCAGCGCGTGTTACGATGACCTTTTGACTCTGCGCAGCTATGTAAGCGAAGCCCGCGGGGCGCGATTGACCATACAAAGTGAAGTCCGCCGGGGCGACGAACTGCTGGTTTCCGGCAGCGTAACACTCTGCTGTATAAATTCGGCACATAAAGTAACCCGCTTGCCGGCAGAATTGCTGGAAGCTGTCAAACTCCTGACTGTAAACGATTGATCTACTAAAAAATCCGGTGTGTATTCCATGAAAAACTTTGTTGATACCCAAGACCTTTATTTCCTGCAGTTCAAGCCCCTCTACATGCAGCGTATCTGGGGCGGCAATCTTTTGCAGAAAACATTGAACCGCAGCGACATGCCCCAATTAAGCGAAAACGACGACCCCATCGGCGAATCGTGGGAAATAACCGACCGGGCCGATGCCCAGAGCGTAGTCACCGATGGCGCGCTTGCCGGGTTTACGCTGGAAGAACTTATCAAACACTATCAGCAGAACCTGCTGGGCAACCTCTGGCAGGGGGGGCGTTTTCCGCTGCTGGTAAAATTTATTGATGCCGGTCAAAGACTCTCGCTGCAGGTGTATCCCGACGAAAATTATTGCCGTCAGGCCAATGACGGATCCGAACCCAAAACCGAAATGTGGTACATTGCCGATTGCGAAAGTCACGGCGAGATCCTTGCCGGACTTACCCCCCGGGCGACGCGGGATCTCCTGATCGATACTCTTGCCAGCCCCCAGGCGGCAGATCTCCTGCAGCGTTTTCCTTCACAAGTAGGCGACAGCTATTTTATTCAGGCGGGTACAGTCCACGCCATCGGCGCGGGCAATCTGATTTTCGAAATCCAGCAAAACAGCGACACAACTTACCGCATCAGCGATTGGGGCCGAGTCGATAAAAACGGCAAGCCCCGCACCTTGCATCTGGAACAGGGGATCAAAGCGATCGGTTTTGCCAACCGTATTTCGCCGAGA
>JAFVQX010000079.1 GCA_017504585.1 Lentisphaeria bacterium | reverse complement strand
GAAGCCGGCACCGATATAAATGTGCAGATCAAAGCCACTAAAGAATTGGGCTGGCAGTTTATTGAATGCCGCAAGCTCAACGGCAAAAATTTAAGCACCCTTACCGATGCTGAATTTGATGAACTGCAGGAGCTTCTGGCAAACAGCGGCGTAAAAATAAACTGCAACGGCAGTTCGGTTGCCAACTGGAGCAAACACCCCCGCAAAGAGGAGGATTTTCAGGCTTCCATCGAGGAGCTGAAAGCCGCTTTCCCCCGCATGGAAAAGCTGGGGATCAAGCTGCTGCGGGGGATGAGTTTTCTTATCCCCACCGACGAAAAACCAGATTCGCCCGAGCTGGAAAAAATCATTTTCCGGAAGGTGCGTTATTTGGTTGAAATGTGTGCCGACCACGGAATCGTTTACGGTCACGAAAACTGCATGAACTATGGCGGGTTATCTCACGAGCACACCCTTAAACTGCTGGAAAATGTGAACCACGAAAATCTGAAACTGATTTTTGATACCGGCAACCCCACCTTCAACTACCGCTATATCGGCGAAGGGCCCCACCCGCTGCAGTCGGCGTGGGAGTTTTACAAAAGTGTTTGTGAGCAAATCGTTTATGTGCATATCAAAGATGGTCTGGCGTTGCCCAGAGTCGATGGAGTCCGTCCCAATGCGGTCTATACTTTTGCCGGTGACGGGGCCGGTGATGTACGGGCGATCGTGCGGGATCTTTGCAAAAACGGTTATGACGGCGGTTTTTCCATGGAGCCGCACATTGCTGCGGTGTTCCACGCCGAAAACCCTGACCAGGCACCTGAAGATGTGCGTTTCAAGAGTTATGTAGAGTATGGCAGACGATTCGAACAGCTGCTCAAAGATATACTCAAAGATATCGGACGCAATGTTGTAATTGATTAACAAACAAATCTTTGACATAAAAAAAGACGGGAGAATTTTATGAAACACCAACCATTGACCACCCTGACCGCAGCCACGCTGCTGTTAGCCGGGTCCATAGCTTCGGCTGATGCAACCAAAGTTGTACCATTTGCATTCAGCAGCACCGCCAGACCGGTAAATCTGACCTTGTCGCCCCGGCACCCCTCGTTTAAAATCGCCCCCAAATTGATGCTTGACGGCAAAAAAGTCGTGCAGATCCCCCGGGAAGCCGACAAACCCCGTGTCGGATACTTCAACTCAAGATTGTGGCAATCAGGCCCCGGCACCATGCTGATAACGCTGGAAAACAAGTTTGCCGGAGAAGTGGCTAATGCCTCTGTGACCTTGAATTACAACAAACTCAAGGGGCGCAACGGTTCGGCAGGCAAGGAAAAAGTCACCTTTGTACCCGCTGCTGACTGGGAAACCAAAGTTTTGAGCTATACCGTGGCACCTGAAACTGCGGCAATGCAGTATGTTTTCAGCTTTAACGGCAAAGTCGGCTCGGCGTGGAACATTGCCCGCTTGACTATGGAGTATGCTCCTGATACAGTCAAATTGCAGGAAAAGACCCCGAATTACAGTCTGAAACCCTCGCAGTGGAAAAGGTTCCCCCAGCTGGATTGTTTTTTCAATTACCAATCCGGCAATATCGAACAAGCCCGTACCGCAGTAAAGCTTGCTTACGACAAAACCAATCTCTATGTGGGGTTTATCTGCTACGAGCCGGAAATGAAGCTCCTCAAAAGCAATATAACCGAACATGACGGCTATGTTTGGCAGGACGATTGCGTGGAATTTTTCTTTTACAGCCCCGAAAAAGATGTCATCAAACAGTTTATGACCAACCCCATCGGCACTAAAAACGAACTTGAACGGGTACAAGCGCAAGCCGGCGATCCATACAAAGTCCGCAAATGGGATGGCGAATGGCAGACCAAAACCTGGAAAAACGCCAAGAGCTGGGAAGCTGCGATGATCATTCCGTGGAAAACTCTGGGCTATGATACCATACCGGCGAATCCCATGGCAGTAAACTTTGTCCGCGAACGCTTTGCCAATAAAGAAGTCAGCCAGTGGAACTGCTATGTGGGCGATTTAGCCGAAGTAAATAACTTTGCCCGGGTGGACTTTGAGAAAAAAGAGATCGTCCGCAGTCGCAAAGTTGAAAAAATCAACTATATACCCCAACGGAAAAAAACTCAATTCAAAAATCTCTTGAGCAGCGAAAAAATTGCCCGCATCAACTACTTGTGGAGCAATGAGTATTATCTGATCTATCAGCTGCCGGCGGTCAAAGCCAAACACACTCTGGAAAGTATTGCCCCTCACCAGCGGATGCTGCTCAAAGAATGGGCAAAAGCCGGAACCGTTGCCGCCGGTATGCCTTATGTTTATTTGGCTCGGAACAGCGTTTTAAGTATCGACGAACTCGTTGCCAGCGGGGTGAAATTTCCTTTTGTGGCAAAATATCACGCAAGAGCTGCCAAACGCCCCGCTGCCCGGGCGTGGCTGGAAGTTGCTCCCGGCAGTTACTGGGTGGATCTGACAGACCCGGTGGCGGTAGAAGGTTGTATGAAGTCCATTGATGCTGCTGCCGCAGAAATCAAAAAAGATCCCCGCAAAGCCCGGTTGACCAGTTTTATCCATGGTGTTGACGAACCCGGCAACTATATACGCTATATTTACAGCCGCTCGCGGAACATCAAAAATGCGGCTTTTCTGGATGAATTTGAAAAAATGCTCAAAGCCCAATACGGTTTCGGCAAATATGGTTTGTACGACGATTACGGCATACCCACTGCCGATGATGCCTTTGAACGCATCGCTTTCTGGCGTTGGTGGAACGACCGTTTTGCAGCGTACTGTCAGGCCTATGCCCAACGCTGCCGCCAACAGCTGCCGGGGGTGCCGTTTCAGGTATTCAACCGCAATACCTGTGCCGGAACCGACCCCATTGATGTGGCACTTTGCGGCAACGATGATTATATAATCAGTTCCGACCCGTACCCCACCAGTTCCCGCAGTTATTTCGGCATGGCACGGGCTTTGTACCACACCGGTTTTTCGGTCAAACTTATGCGTGACCTTGCCCCCAAAGCCACCATCAACTTTTACGGTCAGGGCTTCAACTACTGCGGCGGAACTCCCAAACCGGCAGATTTGCGTGAATGGGCAAGTCAGGGCTTGAAAAACGGTGCCGATTATGTGCAGTGGTATACGGCAGGATCCCTGGCTGCCAATCCGGCGGTTTACAATGAAGCGTTGAATATCACCCGGCAGATCAACGATTTGCCCAAACTCAAACTACCCAAAGAAACCAAAACCGGTATTTTCTACTCCGACTTTGACCGTTGGGGGCTGAATGACGGTGCGGCACACTCGCAGTACACAGTTTATGCCATTCTGGGGGAACACATCAAAAGCAATTTCCGTTTTGTCAGCAAAAAAGATTTCAATGTTGCCGGACTTAAAATGCTTTACATACCCCGGATGCGTTTTACTGAACCTGATTTGACTGCCAAACTGGTCAAATTTGTGAAAGATGGCGGCACGATCGTGGTGCTCGATCCGGACTTCCTGCGTTTCAACATCGACGGCAGTGCTGTTGCCGAAAGAGCGGAACTTGTAAATGCTGAACTTGTCAAAAAAGCTGCCCCCGGCACTACTTTGCTTTACGGCAAAGCCAAACTGCCCTTGAGCAAAGTAAGCCATATCAACCAGAAAGAAAATGGCTCCATCCACGCTTTTGACTTTGCTGCGCTGCCCGCCAACGCCAAAGTGCTTGCCAAGTACAGCGATGGCAAACCGGCGATCATTGAGCGGACTGTCGGCAAAGGCAAAGTGATCTTTTCTGCCGTGCTGCCCTTTGGTACTTCCGAAGCGGCACTTGCCCCCGTCGGCTGGAAACAGTTTATGGCAGACCGTGCCAAAGCTGTCGGCGAAAAAATGAATTTGCCCATCTGGGATTTTGTACTGCCGGAAGTAACTCAAGACAAATTCAATGTTAAAACCTTGAAATAATAACTTTTGAACCAAGGAGTCGTATGATGAGGAAAAAACATGTAAAATCCCGTCCCCGGGGACGGGTGAAGCTTGGGAGCTTCACCCTTATAGAACTCTTGGTAGTTATTGCCATCATTGCCATTTTAGCGGCCATGCTGCTGCCGGCATTGTCGGCAGCCCGCGCCCGCGCCAGAAGCTCCAGCTGTAAGGGGAACTTGAAATCTCTGGCGCTGGCAGCGAATATGTATGCCGATGAAAATAATGATTACATTCTGCCCTGGCGGAATGATTACGGCTCCGGCGGCAAAAAAGCAACCAACACATTGTGGCCCTATCTGGTTTGGGATGTAATGGGCATAAATACCGGCATGGGCAACAGCGGACTTAATACCATTAAAGCATACCCGGAACAGGCCAAGATGTTTATGTGTCCGGCATCGTCGGTGGACTTTGAAACCTATTCGGGTATGGCGTATTGCATCAACAGCGATTACTCAAGCAGCGAAGAAAGCAACTTTGATATCCGCACCCGCAACGGTCTTGCCAATCGCTGCAGTTACGCCACCAGTGCCAACGGCAGAGCTTCCAGCATTGATGAAGCGGCTTTGTTTTCCGACAATAATTACGATTCTGACGAAAGCAATATGAACGGCGGAGCTAAAACCAATATATACCAAAAAATGCGGGGCAATACCGACAACAACACCCGCCACTCCGGCACTGTCAACTATGCGACCGTGGGCGGCTCGGTATTTGAAGGCGTAGCGGTCAAATACGGCAGCAAAGGCTGGACAGTTCCGGTAAACGCCCAGGTGCCCAATAAACCGTGAAAGATTTTTGCCCCAAGCAGCTTTGCCGGACTAATATAAAAAGGCTCTGTTGCCAATAAGGGTCGGTACTTGAGGAGGGGAAAAAGACCTTTTGAGGAAAGGTCCTTTTTCCCCTCCTCAAACTCCACCCCTTTTTTCCAAACCTTTTCCCGGCATTTATCTATTTGCGTTGCAAAATAGATAAATGCCATTCAAG
>JAFVQX010000078.1 GCA_017504585.1 Lentisphaeria bacterium | reverse complement strand
TGTATAAAAGAACCGTAATTGGAAAATATATTGAAAATTTTACCCATAAAATTGTTTTTGATAAATTTTTCAGACTCTATTATATCCATGCTTTACGACCTCTCATCTTTATTGCAATTGCCAGGGATAAGGCTTTGTTCCCAAAATTCTTATTTCTTTGAAAATCATCGCAAAACTCCTTATCCATTAATTGATTTTACTGCTGAACTTACAATAAGAATAAAAAAGAGCATAAATGTCCAGAGCAGTTGACTCAACATTGCTTCACTGTTTATAAAAAAATCTGCTCGCTTGGCGGATATTTGCTTTAAGCGTTCGTTGCGTTCTTTTTCCAAGGCATCATATTGGGAATTTGCAATTCTGATCCCAAGCGGATTTATCAGCGGGGCAAGCTGCCGGAAATTTGTCAATTCTTCTCCGGTAAGATGCTGCTCAAAAAAGTTTCGTTCCCGCAGAAAAAACACACCGGAAAACACAAATACGACTGTTCCGGCAGCAGAGAGCATCAACCAATCCCCGAAAGAAGATTTGCCGGAAAACAATATTGCTCCGCCGAGGATAATCAATATCAGATTAAAATATTTCCTGAAATTTGTCATTTTTTCCTCCGGACAAGGCAGTTGTTGACGAGTTCCGCAAGAGTTGCAAGAATGACGGTGCATATAAATCCGATTATTAAAACATCTTCCGGCTTTTTTCTCCATAGAATAAAAGAGAATATCCAGCAAATTGCAGTAAATACTCCGAGAATAACTCTGATTGTGATGGTGATTTTATTGGCATTCATTGTGGGCTTTCCGCAGTCTTCGGTTCAGTTCTTCAATAAATATTTTTTCGCTGCCGGGGTGTTTGCCGACTTCAAGATAAATGCCCCAATTTTCTTCATCAAAACGATTGCCGGCATAGTAACAATCAAGAGATTTTTTGCGTAAAGATAAAAAATAACACCCTAATATAAAAGGTATCACATACAACAAGCCGAAACTGATCGCCATTGCCCAATCTTTGGCAATAGATATAACCCAGGCGATCAATACCAATGTACCAATGTAAAATAAGGCGGCAAAAAGGATACTGAAAAAATTACGGATATAATGTTTTTCCACATGGTGATGAATACCCGGTACCGCCCAGCCGTAATCGCAGTAAGCACATTTTATGCCATCTTGGTTGAATAAAACGATTTCTTCAGTCCGCAACTCTGCCAGACCGTTGGCAAATTGATGTCTGACTGGCTCAACAGCCTCTTCTTCTACAAGTGTTTGATTGCAGTAAACTGCTATTTTTTGAGCGATTTCAAGTGCTTCGGTGCGCCTGGCTGGTTCATACGGTATAGTGAACACTCCGGAATCTTTATTGTCAAAGACAAATTCTGAAACCGGCAAGTTTTTTATTCTTTTTAGTATATTGTCAACATAATACCACACAACGCCAATGGGCACAGCTAACATAGATGCGGATAATATCGTATTCTTATCAAATATCAATGACAACAAAACTGCAAGAAAAACCACAGTAAATAAACCGCCTCCGATATAAGGTATTATCAGCATCGAAACTGATACTTTGGGTGCTTGAATTTCAGAAAACTCCGGATTTATTTCTGATAAATCAATACTTTCTTCGCCGCAGTATTGCCCTTTATGATATTGGGTGATCTTGAGATACTGCCATGTATCGGCATAAGGGTAACTGCAAATTTCATATTCCCAAGTATTTTTATACGCTTTGATCGTGAATTTCTGCATTGTTTAAATACTCCTCAAAATTTGATAAATGCAGTTGCGATCATGATCATCACCACTATTGCAAAAAGCGAAGGGTTGATATGGCTTTCAAGGGCGAGCAGTTCTTTTGCTTTCTCCGGATCGTATTGCAGCAACCTTTCTTTCCGTTCAGTTTGAAATTTCCAACTGCGATTGATAAATCCGTAATTCAGATAATCTTTGTCATGATCCGGGAAGATTTGCCAGAAATATTCTTTTAATTGCATACTTCGGTGTATTTTCTTTATTGTTATACCCAACAAGCCCAATGCGCACACTCCGCAGCCGACGCCGATAACCGTCTGCAACGGCGGCACCGCCACACAAAGAATAATGATACCGACGATTACCAGCAATATCAAAAGCAATGTCCCGGCGTTGTTCATACAAACTTTGCTGCCTTACAGAAATTTGCCCAGCAAGGCGGGCAGGGCTACTTCGGTTCTTAATATGTGGCTGCCTAATGTGCCGCCTTTTGCCCCGGTTTCCTGCAAACGGCTTACTTCGTAGTCGGTAAAGCCGCCTTCGGGTCCCACCAGCAGCAAAGCTGGCGTTTGCGGTTTATCAGGAAATTTGCCGCCGCATGCCGGATGTGCTATATATACGGTGCGGTTTTCGCTCAAACGGGGAAGTTCTTCTTCCACAAACTTTTTGAAGTATTTGTGATATTCCACTGTGGGCATAACTGTATCGCAGCATTGTTCGAGCGCGGTCACGGCTTCCCTGTGGAAAATTTCTTCCGAAAGTACCGGGCTGTCCCAATAGCTCTTTTCCACCTTGAACGAACCGAAAAACACCAGATGTTTCACCCCCATGGTTATTGCTATATGCAGCACCTTTTTATAAGTTTGCGGCCGCTGCATGGCGCAAACAAGTATCACATCCAGCGGGGCGGGGGGCATTGTATCCAGCGTTACACGCAACTCGGCTGATTTTTCGTTGATACTTATTACTTCGCCTTTGCCCAGTTTATCGTTGAGCAAGCCAACTTTGCATACGCTGCCGGTGGTCGATTTCAGCACTTTTTGCATGTGTTCAAGGCGGTAATCGGTCAGGATGACCCGGTCGCAGGCGATAAAATCACTCTTTTTCAGTAATATGGTATTCATAAAAAATTGCGTTTAGTGGTTACTGGTATTATATTACCCAATAATATAACAGCAGTTTGAAAGTTTGCAAATCCATGATCATTGGTATTGGTACAGATATAGTGGAAATCTCCCGGCTGGAAAAGTCGCTGAAGAGCATCAAAACGCATTGTTTTAGTGCGTCTGAAATCGCTTATGCAGAAAAATTCCGCGACGATACTGCCCACTTTGCCGGACGCTGGGCTGCCAAAGAAGCCTTTGCCAAAGCTCTCGGTACCGGTTTCGGCGAAAGCTGTGCATGGCAGGATCTGGAAATTGTAAATACCGAAAACGGCAAGCCGCAAATGCGTATAAGTGGAACTGCTTTGCAGACTTTTACCGCGCTCGGCGGCAAAACGATCCATTTATCGATCAGTCACGAAAAAAATTATGCAAGTGCTTTTGTAATCATAGAAGGAGAAAAATGAACGAACTTTATGGCAATAACGATCAAAGACCACGCTCCCGGCGCCGCTGGATCTACATGGTTTCGGCGCTTATCATTCTTTGTGTTCTGATGCTGCTGCCGGGCGCGGCGACTGCCCGCTTGTCGCTGGTTATCGCCAACGAAAATCCGGCGGAGGTGGTAATGACCCCGCCGAAAGACTGCCGGTTGGAAAAGGTGTATTTCAAAGCCAACGAACATGTGCCGCGGCAGGGCAAACTTGTTACGCTGATAGTCAACGGGTGGGAGTTTCCGGTGGCAGATTTTGAAAAACTCCCCGCTGCCGATGAAGCTGCCGACGCCGGGTTCGAAAATCGCCATGCCCCCATTGATTGGGATAAACTCAAAGGCGCCAAGAGCCTGACTGTATCTTACAAAGATGTCAATAAAGCTTTGCAGCGGTATGATTTGGAACTGGTCTTTCAGCTCACCGGCAATCCGGACAAAATCAAAAACTGGCAGAGTTTTGTACAGCTTTATCCGCAGGGAACTGCCCCGGCGGCGCCCAAAGTGCTTCCGGCTCCGGAGAGCTCAAAGTAATGATCGTATGATCGCGCCTGATTTTTTGCGGAGAAATTCGATGCGGATCTCTCCGCTTTTTTCTGCCTGCAATATGTGGATCAGTCCCAAACCGCTGCTCAATCGGTGATCTCCGGCGATATGTTTACTTAATTCTGTATTAAGAACTTTTTCCACGATTTGGGCGGGCAGGGGGATTTTGCCCAGCCGGGGGGAATGCACTTGTATATCAAGTTTGCCATTATGGATCTCCGGTTGGATAAACAAATAAAAATTCAGATAGATAAATGCGAATTTTTTTGAACACTCCACCGCGCACAGACCGTTTTGCCACTTGGCGTATACTTGAGGATCGTTCGTTTTCCGATGGCTTTCATAATTGCGCAGCATAGCGGCAAGCAATGCGTTGGCTTCGGCTTGAGAAAAGGTTATGGCGCAAATCTCATTGCGTTTTCTGTTGGATGTTTGGAACGCGGCAAAGACTTTGCCCGCAGCGGTGGCGCTGGCCAGACTTTCTTCGGCACCACCCCAGGCCGGGATAGTTTTGACCGGACGGAACTCCACCAGCAGCAGCGCCAGAGTTATAATGATAAATACAATGGCGTATATCGTCGCCTGAAGTGCCGTATTGTTGCGGGGTTTCCGGCTGCGCCTGGATCCTGACGGGGCCGCTGATTTTTTTCTGTGAACTTTTGTCATGATGAACTCTATATTGAGGTAATTTCAAATTTATGGGGAAAAACTTCTGAATAAAAGTTTTTCCCCATAAAATATCTTTTGCCTGTACTGCCGTATTTTTACGGTTCGCGGGCGGTTTCATCCAGCGCTTTGATCAACGGATAGATCAAATATTCGATGATCCGGCGGCGTCCGGCTTTGATTTCTGCCGTAGCTTCCATGCCCGGGATCAGACGGAATTTTTCCGGCTGATTGCGCAGTTTGCCGTTGATGGTGATACGCGCCCGGTAGTAGGTGGGGCTTTGACCGATGTCGGTACGGCCCTGCATGGTGAAGGTGTCTTCGGAAATATTGCGGACTATACCGTTGAGAGTATCGTACTTCTGGAAGGGGTACGCCGACAGCTTGATGCGTACTTCCGAACCGATCTGCACTTTGGCAATATCCTGCGGCCGGATCTCTGCTTCCAATTCGGCATGGCCATCCAGCGGTATCAGAGTGATCAACGCTTCGGCTTCGCGTACGGCTGAACCGGTGGAGAATGCGGCGATCTCGTGTACCACCGCTTCGCAGGGCGCACGCAGATAGAGCGAGTCTACACGCAGCTGGTTCTTTTCGTACTGTCGCTGGTTGGCGGAGAGTTCGCGCTCGGTTTCCACCAACTGTTCGGAGATGCTGTTGCGCCATTCTTCGATAAACGAATTGCGCGACGAAAGGGTACTGCCGCGCTGGTGCTGCAGCTCAAGCAGCGCATTTTCCAGCTCATCGATGGTGGCTTCCATCTGCATACGCGAAAGTTTCAGTTCCACATATTCTTTGAGCGTTGTCACCTTTTGTTTATACATGGCATCGAAAGTGTCTTCCAGAGTTTTGATCTCTTTCAGGCGTTTCCGCTGATTTGCCATGGAGTCTTCGCGGGTTTTACGCGATGCATCGATCTGTTTAAGAGTTTCATCAAAGTAGCTCAAGCGCTCGCGGTAGTAATCTTTGCGCTGCTTGAAGATCGCTTCCTGCAGCTGCGGAAAGCGCTTGTTGTTGGCTGCTTTGTAATCGGTATGGTTGAATTCTGCCTGCAAGCGGGCGAATTTTGCCGAAAGGCTCTCCACTTCCAACTGCAAGCGTTCAGCTTCGGCAATGTTGATCGTGGGGTCAAAGGTGATCAATATCTGATTGGGTTTGACTACTTCGCCCAGTTTTACATTGACTTCTTTGATCATGGTAAGTTCCAGCGGCTTCATAACGATAGTCTGTTTGTCGCTGACCACTTTGCCGTTGCCGGTCACGATCACATCCACCTTGCCCAGCGTTGCCCAAATCAATGCTGCGGTCAGAAAAATAAAGGCAAAAACCACGCTGTAACGCGCCCAGATGGGCAAACGCTCGTTGGCGATTTCCAGCGCATCGGGCTGGTATTCGATGGCTTCTGCCGGAATGTCCGGTGCATCCCAGTTCATGAATTTCAGGAACTTCTTCCAAATTCCGAATGTAAAAGGAAATTTATGTTTCATAATTTTCTGCAAGCTCCTCTCAATTCATGTCTATACGCATCTGCTGGTGCCAGAACTCGCGGTAAGTGCCCGGCTGGTTCAGCAATTCCTGATGGGTGCCCATCGAGGAGATCCTGCCGGCGTCGATAACGACGATCTGGTCAGCGCCCGAAACGATACTCAAGCGGTGAGAAATGATCAACACTGTTCGGCCGCGGGCAATGGATTTCAGATTGTTCTGGATAACCAATTCGCTTTCCGGGTCAAGGGCGCTGGTCGCTTCGTCAAAAATCAGCACCGGCGGGTTGTTCAGCAATGCCCGGGCGATCGCCAGACGCTGTTTCTGACCACCGGAAAGGTTGGAGGCATTTTCTTCCAGCATGGTATCATAACCGCGGGGCAGCTTCTGCACAAATTCATCGGCTCCGGCAAGTTTTGCCGCGTAGATGATCTCTTCGATGGAGGCGTTGCGCTTGGTCAAACTGATATTTTCCCGCACGGTACCGGAGAAAAAGTAATTTTCCTGCAGCACCACACCAATGGAACTGCGCAAGTGGGATTTATCGATTTCCCGCAGGTCGATGCCGTCGATCTTGATCAGCCCCTGGACCACCGGGTACAACCCCTGCAGCAGCTTGGTGATGGTGGTTTTGCCCGAACCGGAACGACCCACGATACCCACGGTCATGCCCGGCTTGATGGAAAGCGAAAGATCCTTGATGACTGCCGGCAGGTCAGGGCGGTATTGGAACGTTACATGTTCAAAGTCCACCGCGCCTTTCAAGGGATTGCGTACACCGCCGCCCTGGGGCTCCATGGGGGTATTCATGACCACACCCAACATCTTGACCGACAAGGCGATCTGCTGATATTCGTGGATCAGCCCAACCAGTTTGACCAGAGGACCGGTAACCCGGTTGGCAAGCATCTGGAATGCGATCAGCGCACCTACGGTGATCTGATGTTCAAAGACCAGCAATGCCCCCAGCCAGATCACGGTAATGGTCATCATCATTTCCAGAACATGGCTGATACTTTTGGCGGTCATGGAGATCTTGCCCACCCGGAAGTAACTCTTTACGGCGTAAGCTGTGGAGTCGTCCCAATGTTTTTCTTCCACCGGCTCCAGGGCCAGAGATTTTACTGTGCGCACCCCGTGGATAGCTTCCACAAGCATACTCTGGCGCTTACCTTCGGCCTGATACAATTCGTTCAAACGGCTTTGGAACGGTTTGATCAAACAGGCGATCACCAGCGCCATCAACGCCGAAAAACCGATCACAACCAAGGTCAATTCCACCGTATAAAGCAGCAGCATGGGTATAAAAATACACAACGAACAGAGGTCAAGGAACGTGAAGAACAAATTACCCGAGAGAAATCCCCGGATCTTTTCGGTCTGCTGCATGTGTTTGAGCAATACCCCCGACGGCACCCGCTCAAAGAAATCCACCGGCAAACGCATCAGATGCCGGAAAGTTTTAGTTGCTGTTGCCACGTCGATCTTGTTGGTGGCAAACAGCAGAAAATAACTGCGCAGATAGTCAAGAAAACCATTGAATATCACCGTGGCTATGATACCGATCCCCAACACATTCAAGGTGTTGTAAGATTTGTTGATCAACACTTTGTCCACCACTATCTGGAAAAAGAGCGGCACGATCAGCGACAATATGGTGATCATTGCCACTGTAAGCGCGATCTGGGCAAAGACTCCGCGGAGTTTGAAGAATTCCGGCAGAAACCACGCCAGCGAGAAGGGGCGGTCCTCGTCGGTAAGCTTATAGCGGCGCTTGAGCAATATGACTTCGTGGGAGAGTTCTCTGGCTGCCGTTTCTTCGTTCATAAAAGTAAAACGGGACTCGGCGCTGGTATTTTCCGGATCCAGCACTACCAGTTCTATGGTTTCTTCTTCGGTGGGACGCACGCCGCAAATCACCACATATTTTCCGTTGTTTTTGCGGCACATCGCCGGATACGCCTGATGCAGTTTGGTGAGTTTGTCAAACTGCATTTTCACTTTGCGGCTTTTCAGTTCATAGCTGTCGGCGATCGCCCGCAGCAGCGACAGGCGCGGTTCTTCCGTATCGATGGCAAAATCGTGCATCACCCGGCGCAAGTCCATGGAAATATTGTGATGCCGGGCAATGGCGCATAAGCAGAAGAGGGCGCTCTGTTCCTGGGAATCCACTTCCTGCAGATTGCGGAAAACGATCACCGTATCGCCGGCGCGTTCAAGCAGTTGATCTTTTTTGACCAGCAAACTTTTGCCCACCGCCGGATCAAAGATGCCTGCGGCTTCTTCTTTATCCACCTGCTGGGTGCGCATGACCAATATCCACGAATTGTTATTGAGTTTTAACAGCGCCGGCCCGTTGTACGTTTTGGATATTTCCGGCAGATCGCTGAATTTTTCCGGGCGCAGATCATTTGCCGATGCAAGTTCAAGCAGCACTTCGGCTTCTTCGGTACGGCAGCGTTCGCGCAATTCATCGGTCAGCAGCGCATCATAGTTCACGTTGCGCCGGAACTGGGCAAAAATCCTGCGCAGGCACTCGATGCCGCTTGGATTGTTAAGTTGAATTTCTGACATATAAAACCCCAATGTGAAGACCGGATTTTCCGGCATTTTTTCTACAACACAAAATACCCAGCAGGATATCGTTTTTCCCGTGGGTGACAAGCTTACGCCAATTTGATTTATCTAATAAGATAGCATAACCTTGGCTTTTTACAAATTTCCGGCAGTTTTTTGCTTTAAAAATATAAAGCGGCGCACTTGATACTGCTCAAGTGCGCCGCCGGAAGAACGCAAGTATTATGAATCGCCCGATTTATTTGCAGATATATCATACCGGATATATCTGCTCTTGCTGTTAAAATCAGGGTGACTTCTCAAAATTTGTGCAGCCGGAGTGTCGGAGCATATCCCTTATGATCACAAATACATCTCACAAGTTATGATTGGTCAGAAACTCCAGAACTATTGCCTGCCGCCGGTGGATACAGCGCCAGGCAATAGCGTTTTTTTGCCAGCTATTGCCCGGGCCGGACAATAGCAACATTGGCAAACAACTTACTTATGACGCTCCGTCGGGAAATTTTCATAAAACATTTCCGAGCGCTCGTTGATGTTGAACAAATGCCGGGAGATCTTGCGGAATTCTGCCATCAGTTCCAAGTAGAGTATGCCCACCTGCGGCCGGCAGTCGCCCCGATTGATCCGGGCGATATGTTCGGTTTCAAAACTATCCAGCAAATGGTAGATCTCCTGTTCCAGCAGATTGGATTTCTCCTGCAGCTGCGGGGTGCAGCAAGTCAGCATTTCTGCCGAAAGATCGGCCGCCTGGGCAAGTTTATCGTGCAGTATGTCATACTCTTTTTCGGCCTGCAAGCTGAATTTAAGGTCGTTGCTCTGCAAGTTGCCGATGATCGACTGGATTATTTCCGTATGGTCGCCGATACGTTCCACATCGTTGGTGCAATGGAGCAGCAGCGGTATCTGCGCGGCTTCCTCTTTGTTGAGTTTTTTGCTCATCAGCTGCGACAGATAATCGGTGATGTTTTTCTGGCGTTCGTCGATGTCTGCTTCCCGTTTTTCCAGCTGCCGCACCATAAGCTGATTTTTTTCATCGTTGCGGTTGTAGATATTCAAGGCGCAGTCGATCATTTTCCACGCCTTTTGCAGCATCCGGCGCAATGCGTATGCCGTCTGGGTCAGGGCAATGGAGGGTGTGTCCAGCAAGTGGGGTTCCAGATACTGGTAGCGGATCTTGCCGGAGCTTACCGGTATGACTTTTTCGCAAATATGTGCCAGCAGCGGAATAAACGGCAGCAGCACCAGCGTTGTAAAGACGTTGAAGACCGTGTGGGCATTGGCGATCTGTCGGGGCAGTCCGCCGTTGAGCGAAAGTTTGCGGATCAATGTAAAAAATGCCGGTTCGCCGCCCCAGGTGATAAGAAATGAAAGAATTATGATCATCACCCCGAGCAAATTGAAAAGCGTGTGGGCCAGTGCCGCCTGTTTTGCCACCCGGTTGGCGGTCATTGCCGCCAGCTGGGCGGTAATGGTCGTACCGATATTGGAGCCCATTACCAGAGCAACTGCTGTATAAAGATCCAGCAGCCCGCTGGCGCCCAAAGCGATAACGATACCGGAGCAAGCCGACGAGCTCTGGATTATCATGGTGGCTGCCACCCCGATAAAAATGGCTCCCAGCAGTGAACCTATCGGGATTATCCCATCGACCGGAGCGCACTTAAACGTTTGGAAAGCCTGAACAAAAGCCGGGTGTCCGGCAAGGGTTTTGAGTTCGCCGCTCATAAATTCCATGCCCAGGAAGAGAAAACCGAACCCGAGAATGGTTTCGCTCCAATCCGCAATAGTACGTCTTTTGACAAAGCCCAGCAGCAGCCCCGCTATGATCGATGGCATAATGAGCCATGTTATATCAAACGCCACCAATTGAGCGGTCACCGTGGTACCGATGTTGGCGCCGAAAATCAGCCCCATTGCCTGAATGAGCGAAAGCCAGCCGGCGTTGACAAAACCGATCACCATCACTGTACTGGCGCTGGAAGATTGGATGACGCATGTTACCGCTGCGCCGGAAGCAACTGCCACCAGCGGATTGGCAGAAAACATCCGCAGAATAGAACGCATTTTTTCGCCGGCTACCCGATGAAGCCCGTCGCTCATAAGCTTCATGCCGAAGATAAATATGGCAAGTCCGCCAAAGACCTGCATTGCAGTCATAAACATATTTTATAAAAACCTTTACTGTTGATTTGATTTGTTTGAACGGATTTTTGACTAATTAACTCAAAAACGGCGATGGACCCGCGCGCATGGGTTGACAGCGCATCCGCCATGTTTCAGGTTTTTCTACGAAAAACGTATAGTTTTGCGGGCGGGAACGATGCTGTGCAAGCGCTGTTTGGCCCGGAACAACTGTTATTGCCGGAGAAATGGAATATCCGGAGCTTTGCTTCTGGGGGTGCTGAAGCACAGTCGCGGCTGCAGCGGTATCGTTGGCGATATGCCAGTAATATGCCTGATCATTTTCCGGAGCTGCAACTTGTGCGGTGTGGGACTTTTCGGGCAGAAATGGCGATAAACAAAATATCAGCAGCAGAAACATCATACTGCCGAACTGGGCTATTATGGGAGCCGCCGGGGCAAAGAGCGTAAAAAACAGTAAAAAAAGCCCGCTGCCGACCTTCAAAAACATTCGGCAGTATTTTGCAGAACCGGTTGGAAAATGTTTTTTCAACGCTTATACCCGTATCTGTTCCCCAAAAATGACAATTATTATAATATACTCCGTTTTTATCGAAAAATCAATTTCGCGATCGATGTCAGACGCTTTTATTTGCGTTTTTTGACTTTGTATCGCGGCAGTTCTTTGCTGTTTTCCGTAAGATTCATTGCCCAGTCCCGCAGCTTTTTACGGGGTTTGGCTTCCGGCAAAACATTTTCCGGACGCTTTTTTGCCGACGGGCGATCGCTGACTGCCGCATGGGATTTTTTCTCTTGACTGCGGAGATCCCGTTCCGGCTTGCCGCCTTTATTGCCGGCAGTTTCGCCGTCAGAAGCTTTTTCGCTGCGGCGGCGCGGGCGGCGCTCATTTTCCGGAGTGTGATCGCGGTGAGTGCCGCGCATACTGCCAAACTGGCGGTCACGTTTGCCTTTGGTCAATGCCGGATAATTTTCCGGCAGCAGTTCTTTGTGGAACTTCATATCCAGCATGGTCGCCATAACTGCCAGCGGATCATAAAGTTCTGACAACTCTTCTGCCATTTGCCAGTATACCGGATTAGCTTTGCTCATACGCTGTTCCAGATCATCGCGGAAACGCTTTTTCTTGGCAGCAATGATCGCCTTGGCATCAGGCAGACTCCGCAACTCCAGCGTGTTGTTGGTGGCTTTGCGGATAGCGGCAAAGCGTTTTCCTTCGGAGGGCGAAAATATGGAAATAGCCACACCTTTTTTGCCCGCCCGGCCGGTGCGTCCGATGCGGTGAGTATAAATATCCGTTTCCAGCGGCAGCGCATAATTGATCACATGGGTCAGGTCGTTGACATCGATCCCCCGCGCTGCAACGTCGGTGGCAACGAGCATATCAAAACGGCGGCACTTGAATTGTTCAATAACTCTTGTGCGCTGATTTTGCGTCAATTCGCCGTGCAGTGCTTCGGCGGAGAACTTGTTTTTCTGCAAATTCATAGTCAGTTCGTCCACATCGGCACGGGTCCGGCAAAATATCATGCCGTAAATTCTGCCCTCGGCATTGAGAATTCGCTTGAGGGCATTGAATTTATCTTCGCGCCGGACTTCGCACGCCCATTGCTCGGTCAGAAACTCGATGGATTGTTTTTCAGGAGCGGGCGCTTTGATGTACCGGGCGTCGTGCATGAATTGTTCGGCGATCTTCCGGGCTTCGGCGGGCACGGTTGCCGAAAACATGAGCATTTGTTTATCTTCGGGGGCTTCGGCAAGGATGGTTTCAATATCTTCCACAAAGCCCATATTGAGCATTTCGTCGGCTTCATCCAGAATGGCAAAACGAATATCCTTGAGCTTGAGCGCATTGCGTTCCATCAGGTCGATCACCCGGCCGGGAGTGCCTACAATAATATCGGCGCCGCCCTTGAGCGCCCGCAGCTGTATTTCAATAGGCTGCCCGCCGTAAACAGTTACCGCCTTGAGTTCGCGCTTGCCGATGAACTGCCCGACTTCGTTGGCGATCTGCATGGCAAGCTCCCGGGTGGGCGACAAAACGATTGCGCGGGGGTGCTTCTGCCTGCCCCCGGGCAGCAGCCGTTCAATGACCGGCAGCGCATAAGCGGCAGTTTTGCCGGTGCCGGTTTGAGCTTGAGCGATCAAGTCATTGTCTTCGCTCAACAGCTTGGGTATGACCATGGCCTGAATGGGGGTAGGGGTGGTATACGCGCGATTTGCAAGTATCTCCAAAGTGCCCTGCGAAAGGGCAAGTTCGCCGAAAGTGGCTGCAAGATTATCCGACATCAAAAAAAATTCCTGTTATTGGTGCTTATTACTTATATATATTAATATAGCACAAAAAACGGAATTTACAACTCGCTTCAAGCGGCATCGCTTATGATAATGCTCTGACTATGTGCGGGTAAATCGCGGATGTTACTTGATGGTGTTGGCGCGGATGATCGCTGCTGTGGCGTTAAAGTGACCGCTGCTTTCTCCGGCGAGAGCTTTGGCGGTTTTTTCCAGATCCGTCGCCATGGGGCCGGTAAGGGTCGCGCCCATCAAAATGATTGCCGCAAGAGCGAACAAGATAAAGAACAACGTGCGATCAAAACCCAATTTTTTCATCATCTTTTCACCTTTCCTTACCAATTATTGTTCAAATTTCAAATCGCGTGCCAATTCCAGATCACCGCGATCAAGTTCGTGCTCATTTATAAGTTTGAGTTCCTGCTGCCAACGGTTCCAGTTCCATATTTCCACACCGATCTCCACGCCGACGATCACCGCATCAGTTCCCGGTTCAAGGAGCGTGTTCTGCCGGAATTCATTGGGCAGTGTCAGCCGTCCCTGCGGAGTGATCGCCGCCGATGCGCTCCAGGCTCCGAACCGGCGCAAGTCGCGGCGCTTGAGCATACTCATACCGGCTTGGCGGATATCTTCGTTGCAGCGTTTGCGCATTTCGGCATAAACCTGCTCGGGATAGATTGCCAACGCGCCCTCCGGCAGACAATAAAAGACCACTTCGCCATTGCCGCCGGAAAGGAAATCCGTAATGAAATGCTGCGGCATTTTAAATCTGCCATTGGCATCAATAAGGATGCGATCCTGACCGCAAAACGACAACATGATCTTTTACCGTAAAAACAAACTTTCATTCCAATTTGTTCCAATATAATCCATTTTATTCCAAAATGCAAATAAAAAAGCCATAAAAATAATGATTTTTGCAAAAAAAAGCATAAAAAAGCATACGGAGGCAAAAGGCGGCATCCTCCTACGCCGGAGGCTGCGGAGGACAAGCCAGTTGCCACGCACAATATCGCTCTCGTATGCGGTTTAAAGCCCTGAAAGGGCAAAGGGGCTGAAAGTCCCGTGAGAATACAGCCCGGGTGCGGGTGGGCTGAAAGTCCACCCAGCCCCGGGTCGCCCGGCCCCCAAAACATCCAG
>JAFVQX010000077.1 GCA_017504585.1 Lentisphaeria bacterium | reverse complement strand
GTTTCCTTCCAGTAGCCTGGAAGGAAACCCATGGGTTTCCTTCCAGTAGCCTGGAAGGAATGTGCCTTTTCATTGATTTTCATAATTTCGTTTCTCCATTTTACAGAGGGGATTTTTTTCATTGATCTGCCACTGCCTGATAAGCTCCCGGCTTGTTGGGATCGTAAAAATGAGTTATCGAACTGATATAGTACGCCTTGCTGGAAGAACCGTGCGGAAATGCCGTTACCGGACCATAAAACTGACCAAGTTCTTTACCGTTTGCACTGGCAACATGTCCGTCTGCCATCACCAAATTGGCGGTACGCCCATGAAGAATATTGGGGCGGGAGTAAGTTTCATCAGTACCGTTGGCATGATTCATGCGGTAATACGGTGATCCTCCTGCTTCTTTATTATAATTAATAGTCCAACCATCCCCCAGCAAATACACTTTGGTCGGGTCAAGACCATAAGATTTTGTTCCGGCCCAGTTAGTGTAGTAATTAGCATCCAAATTAAAGACCGACTTGGTTGCGTAAGGTGCTCCATAGCTAAAATTGCGGTTGTCAGTCTGCGGTACAACTGCACTGGGGCAATATACCACATTGGGATTTTCCAGCAAACCCATACCGACCAATTTGGCTGACCACATAATTTTGCCGTTTTTATCTCCAGTAACCTCTTGTTTTTGGGAGTTTTCACTGAAAAAATAATTTCCACCGGAAAGAATACCATATTGCTGGATTGCCAGTGCAATATCTTTGAGTTGGGCAATACACTTGGTACCGCGGGCCCGCTCCCGGGCTGCTGACAATGCAGGGAGCAGCATCGCTGCCAGAATAGCGATAATTGCAATTACCACCAGCAGTTCAATCAAGGTGAATCTTTTTTTCATTTTCCATCCTTTCATTATTGGTTTGATTTCTTTGTTCACAAGTACGCTTTTTATGGCGTACTTGTGTGCAAAAATATCAAACGCAGTTTGAGCTTATTTTGCAGCGGGGGCGGCTGCGGCCGGAGCTGCGGCTGCGGCGGGTGCGGCCGGAACGGTCAGCTTTACATCGTCGATCAAGCCGTAGAAGGGGCTGTAACTGGAACCCACGCAGTCACCAATGGTCAGACGCTGAACTGCCGGAGCCGGAACGCCCATCATCACCCGGTTGTAGGTTTTGCCATCGTAGGTAAAGGTCATCTTGGGTTTGCCGATGGTCATGGATACTTCGTGCCATTTGCCGTCGGCGGCAGCGGGCACGGCAAAGCTCTGGCTGTAGGTTTTGCCATCTTTCAGACCAATGGTAACGACCATATTGGCACTTTTGGTGTTGGCAGAAAGCCGGATATTCATACCGCCTTTGGCACCCTTGCCGCGGTAACGGCAGTCGTACATCCAGGCATAGACACCTTTTTTAAGTTCAGCGACCGGGGTACCGGTGTATTTGAACTTGAAGCTCAAAGTGAAGACTTCGGGTGTGAACTCTCCGGCGGCATCGCCGCGCAGCACGATCCCCGCGGGGCCTTTTTTACCAACTGCTACCGGCGAAAGAACTTTGCCTCTGCCTTCTTCGTCAACCAGCGAGGCACTGCCGCGTTTGCCGAATTCATAAACGCCGCTGTCAAAGCCGTCGTTGAAGTTCAAATCAAAGACAACTTTGTCTTCGGCTGTGATAGCCAAAGCTGCTGCTGAAAGTGTACCGATCAACATGGTTTTTACGAGATTTTTCATTTTTTACCCTCCTGTAAATTTTTTATATAGAGTTGTTTAAGGTTATTTTATTACTTTGCCGGAACAAATTTCAAAAGATTTACGCCCCAGGGACCGAACTCCAGAGCAAATGTACCGTTATTGGTAGTGCCCAGCACTTTGCCGGTAAACATGTCGATGACCTGTACCTTTTGAGCGGGCAAGCCTTTGAGTGTGGCTTTGACCGGCTCGTTGCTGCTGGATGCGGCAAAGAGGTATCGCCCTGAATTATGCCGCAGATCACGCCATTTAAGCGTGGGATAGGTGAATGTGACTTGCTTGGCGGGTTTGCCCTGTTTACGCTGAATGGATACGGTTTGGCTGCCTTCGGTTATTTCCAAACTCAAATCTTTCATATCTTCGCCGAACAGTGCCACATTGCCCAAACCTTTATGGGTCAGGAGATTGGCGTTTTCGCAGTAGGCAAAGAAGTAGTCGCCGTGGCTGTCAAAGCCGCCGCGGTTGGCAAGGGAGAAAATCACGATGCCTTTGAATTTGTGGATGATCGCCATCCAGATATCGTGCCGCACAAAGTTGGAAATCAAACTGCGGTCTTCTTCGGTTTTCGGCTCTCTGAACATTTCAGTAACCGCCAGCATGGGGCGTTCGGGTTCAAAACCTTCAACGGTTTTCTGCACATTTTCGCACCAGTAGCGGTAGCCGACACGGTTGCCGAAGTTGGGGTAGTAGCCCTGACCGAGCATATCCATAAATTTCATGTAAGAACGCATACCGCCGTAACCGTAATGACCGGGCATGTAGATCCAGACCGGGCGTTTTTCCGGGTCGGCACGCTTGATTGCGTCGTAGGCGACCTGACAATATTTCATTTCATTTTTGTTCCACCAGCGGACTTCTTCCAACCCCAATGCCCACCAGGCAACCGTGTCGCCATGTGCGGCAACGATTTTTTTGACGGTATTTTCCACGCACTTGCCCATTTTTACCCAGTCGATGCCTTTTTTCCCGGCGGCTTTGGCGACTTTGGCAAGGGCGGGTTTGCCGGTAATAAGAATCCCGTCATATTCCACATGCAGCTGCCAGACATTTTTCAGACCTTCTCTGGCACTGGCTTTGGCAAGTTTGCCCTGACTTTTGCCGTAGGTGGGCCCGGTGGCGGTAAAGCCCAGCTCTTTCATGCCCTCCACCGAGGGGGGGGAATAACCGGTAATGGGGAAAATCTGCCC
>JAFVQX010000076.1 GCA_017504585.1 Lentisphaeria bacterium | reverse complement strand
GCTATACGCTGGGTAATTTTTGCCGTACGCCCACTATCGCAACAGTTGGCGGTACGATACTTCCCCGTTACTTCCCGTTATTTACCGTTATATTCCGTTCTGCCGTCACCAACCATACCGCCCGCGAATGCGGAGTACAGCGGCATCCTCCTACGCCGGAGGCTTCGGAGGACAAGGGAATCGAATTCTTTATCTGCCTTCGCCCTATGGGCTACGCAGCGACAAGCAGACTTCATGTTTTTTTTGCCTTTTCAAGGCAAAAAAAATGGCTCCGGCACCTGGTATTGCCTTCCGCTTTCTGCTGCGCAGAAATGCTCAGGCTCCCCTGCGGGGTCGAACCACCCTCCGGGTTTGGTTCGTTTTTTGTTACACAAAAAATGCGGAAATGTTTCCATTTCCGCAAATCCAGCTTTACCGATCCATTTTATTTTTAAATGAATTTAAAATAAAATGGCTCCGGCACCTGGATTCGAACCAGGGACCAAGTGGTTAACAGCCACCTACTCTACCGCTGAGCTATGCCGGAGCATGAATTTATCATTCATGATGCTACTTAATATAGCTTTGTTTTTGAAAAAAGCAAATCATAACGAGCTAAAAACTGCTTGATTTATGAAATTTTCAGCTCTTGCTGATTGCAAAAGTAAACGCCCACCGGGAAAAATGTTGATTGCATTTGATCTGACAAACTTGTGTTTATTTGGCCGGAGATCATTTTTTTCCGTCAACTTGTTTCATTAAACCAGAAATGGCTGCTTATTCACCCGGTGCAGCAGTATTTCATCAATTACCGCATTGCCCCGGTGAGTCAGCAGAAATTCGATGATTTCGGCAACTTCCTCCGGCTGTATCATTCCTTCGCCGGTCAGGTCGGGGCGGGAGATTTTCACCATATTAGTATAAACTCCACCCGGCGAAATGGCGTGTATCCGGATATTTTCTTTATAAAGCTCCGCCGCCAGACTTTTGGTCATACCCAGCAGAGCGTGTTTGCTGGCTGTGTAGATGCTTTGCAGCGGGTACCCGGCATGGCTGACTACCGAGGCTATATTGATTATGGTTGCCGCATCAGACTTTTTCAAATAAGGCAATGCCGCTTGAGTCAGCATAAAGGGCACTTTGAGGTTGATCGCCATGATTTTATCGAACTCTTGCAGGGTGATTTCTTCAAAGGGGGTACTTTGAGCAACACCGGCATTGTTGATTACTACATCAATATTATTAAATACTTCAATAACTTTATTTATGCTT
Source organism: Lentisphaeria bacterium (assembly GCA_017504585.1). Classification (GTDB taxonomy): domain Bacteria; phylum Verrucomicrobiota; class Lentisphaeria; order Victivallales; family Victivallaceae; genus SIG78. Next base: position 2,690 of record JAFVQX010000076.1, on the reverse strand, counting down.
TCTTTGATAAAATCTTCCTGCGTCAAATCCCCGGGCAGCATTATACATTCTGTATGTTGCCGGACAAGGTCACAGGTTTCCTGCAAGTTCGCAAGATTATTGCCTCCCAGCAAAGCAAGTTTGACTTGTTTTTTTGCCAGCATTTCAGCAGTTGCCCGACCGATGCCGCCACCGGCACCGGTTATGACTGCGATTTTATCAGCCAGTAAATTTTCCATAAAAAATCTTTATCGGTTATAAATAACAGCACCCGCCGGACTATTTCAACGGATGCTGTTATAAGTTTTGATTCTATTGTTCAGGCGTCTTTGCTCAAGATCCCGTTATGGTGTTTGATGACATAGGCATCTTCCCAATCCAGCCCGAAGTGCACCCACTTTTTGCCTTCTTCCAGCTGTTGGATCATCTTGTTGGTGTAGCTGTTGAAGCTGCCCATACGCAGAACCGGCCGCTTGGAGCATTTGTTTTGTGCCCACTTCTGGAAGGCTTTAAGCTCTTTGATTCCGGCTTTTCCTGCATTGTAATCATCGAAGAAGGTCTTGAACCGTACCAGATATTCCATCCACAAAACCAGGTCTTTGCGGAATTCATCCCGGGGCAGCTTGGCACAGAGCTTTTCGGCACAGCGTTTCATTGCCTTGTAGTCTTTGAGTTCGGTGCGGCTGAAAAGACTGTAGGGGTAGGGGATGTGGCATTTGCCGGCAGAGTGGACAAGTTTATCCAGCTTGGCGTAGAAGCGTTTGCCTTCGGCGGCATCGTCGTTGAAGAGTGCCTGCCAGAGCTTTTTCAGCACTGCCGGACGCTTTTTGCCGTACATGGCGTTTGCCATGGTGTAATAGTTTATACCGTAAACGCTCCAGTGGGGCAAGTGGAACTGGGTGATGATGCCGTCCACGCCGGTCTTTTTGTAGAACGCAACTTCGTCAAAGATCTTATCGGTATGCACCATGGGCAGCGAGATGTAGAAGTTCACCCCCATAAAGTATTCGTAAATGACCACATTGCCGCCCCGTTTGACTTTGGTCCACGCTTCAATATCTTTGGCGTAACGGGAGTTGACCGGGCAATCGGGATCGTCGATCTTGTGGTTGATACACCGCCAGTAGTTTGCCATTTCCACAGTCATACCTTTTTCGAGGTACATATTTTCGGTGGGGTAGCAGTAGTTGATGTAGGCACAGAGTGTTACATTAAGTGTGCACCCTTCTTCCTTGAGGCGGCGGCAGACATACATTATCAGATCGTGATAAATTTCGCCCGCCAGATAAACATGTTCTGCAAGGCTGTAAAGTTCGCCTTTGCGGTTTTTGTCGTAGAATTTGCTGCACTCTTCACATTCGCACCAGCCGAAACCGTCGTTGGGGATCAAGCCCACATTAGTCACTTCGGGGTGTTTTTTGCCGTATTCAATAAGGTTTTTGACCAGTTCTTCCCGCAAAGCAGGATTGGTGGTGCAAAGCTGTTCGCTCAACATCAGGGCATTGGGAGTTTTGCTGGACGAGGGCTTGATGCGTGCGCCGTTGCGTTCAGCAAAAAACTCCGGATGTTCGGCGGCATATTTTTCAGCTGGGATCAGGTAGCTGAAGTTGTGATGCCCGCTTTCAATAGTAATGCCGCGCACCCGGTAAAAGTCGATCATATCCTGGTCGATGTGGTCGTAATACTTCATCCAGGTTTCCACATAATTGAGCTTGTTTTTCACCATCCAGTCGCCGATAACATAATTATCTTCACTGAACGGGAACTCCTGCACAAAGCCCCGGACTTTCAGATCCGGTACCCGTTTTTTGATAAGGTATCCGGTGGTTTTCAGCTGAATTTTTCCGCCGAAAGTTTCAAGGGTATCCACGCCGGGTTCAAAGAAGGTGTACCCGAGATATTCTTCGGCAAAATCATAGACCGCATAGATGATCTCCAACGCCGTGGGGGCGGTGAATTTGAGCATGTTTTCCGCAGCTTTTACCGAAAAACCTTTGGCATCAGCTTTGACTTCAAAGACCACATCCACAGTTTGGTCTGGTTCTTTGCGGCCGGTAAAGCGGGTCAATACCAAACGGTTAAGTTCGTCTGCTGCCAGTTCCAGCTGTTCATCGGCAACGGGGTTCACCCATTCAAGAATTGTTCTACCAGACAGAGTCAGAAAAGCAGGTTTTTTTTTCATAAAATATCGTTCCTTTGTTTATTTAAGAATTGTTTGACTGTGTTTTATAACATAAGCATCTTCCCAATCCAGCCCGAAGTGGAGCCACTTCTTGCCTTCGGAAATCATCTGTTCGATGTTTTGGGTGTAACGGTTGAATGAGGCAAAACGCAGTATACGCTTGCCGTAACAGTTTTCCAGCGCCCATTGCCGGAACTGGCGTATTTCTTTCACCCCGGCTTTCCCGGCGTGGTAATCATCAAAGAAAGTCTTGAAGCGTACCAGATATTCGGTCCACACTACCAGATCGCGCCGGTATTCATCGCGGGGGGACTGACGGTGGAGTTTCTTTGCCATTTTGTGGAGATTTTTGTAATCCTCCAGAGCGGTGCGGTTGAAAAGCGAATAGGGGTAGGGAATGTGGCATTTGCCTGTACTTTCAACCAGTTTGCGCACCTGGCGGTAAAAGCGTTTGCCTGCATCGGCATCTTTGCCGAACAACGCGTTCCACATCCGTTTGTGCGTGGCGTTGCGGCTCTTTTTATACAGG
>JAFVQX010000075.1 GCA_017504585.1 Lentisphaeria bacterium | reverse complement strand
CTGAACTGTTGATGGGGTGCGTTACCCGGGGCTGGGTGAGCTTTCAGCCCACCCGCACCCGGGCTGTATTCTTGCGGGGCTTTCAGCCCTTTTGCCCTTTCAGGGCTTTAAACCGCATACGCGGGCGGTAGTTTGTGTGGCGGCTGTCGGACTGGTCGGACAAGTCGGACAAGTCGGACGGGCATTGCCGCCAACTGTTACGACAGTGTGCGTGTGGCAAGGGGGGCATTATCCAGCGTATAACTCGCCGGAGCGGAGCGTCTACCGGCTGCAGCGGGCTTTGCCCGCTTCCCATACTCTCTCATACTCTCTCATACTTTCCCATACTCTATTCCCATATCAAAAAAAATCTTGCGGGATATGCGCAAGAAAAATTGCTTTTTTTCTTCCGGCGGTGTACTTTTATGAAAACACTTCTATACAACAGGTTGGATTATGAATAAAAAATTTGATTTTACCACGCTGGATTGCGAAGAACGTCTGGGCATAGCCTCCAGCAGTATGACCGGGGCCGGCAAGTTTGCAAGTTTTTTTCCGGGGCTGATCCTGACGGCGATTTTTTACGGTATTTTGAGTTTGCTCAAACTTGTTTGGAGCAACCAGGTCTTTATAGTCATGTTTTTTCCCGGCGGCGCGGGCAACCGCTCCTTTATACCGGTTTTGACCGTGTTTTTTGCCATGTGGTGCCTGTCGATGCTTTTGATGAAGCACAGCAAGCTCAAGGTCCAGAAAAAACTTTTGGCGGCGCTGCTGCCTTTGCCCGCCATGGAAGAAAAAATGCAGTTTATCAGCGAAAATGTCTGCTGCCCAAGCGATTTTGCCGCCGCCAATATCCTTGAACAAGCCAAGCTTATGGAAAGCAGAAATCTTGACGCCGCCGAAAAATCAGTGCTGATCGACAGTTTGATAAACGATTACGAAAAGGCGTCGGACAGCAGTTTTATCCATATATCTGCCCTGATCTGGGCGATCCCGGTATTGGGTTTTATCGGTACCGTGCTGGGGCTGGCGCAAGCGGTTGGCAACTTTGGCGAAATGGCAGCTGGCAGCAATGGATTTCAGGCGTTACTGCCCCAGGTTACCGGCGGGCTGGCTACGGCTTTTGAAACCACCCTTATTGCGCTTTGTCTGGCATTGATACTGCAGCTTTTAAGCTCATCGGCACGCCATGCCGAAGAGATATTTTTTCAGCAGCTCAAACTGCTGCTGTCCGCCGGATGCAGCTGCAGCGAAAGTTCTGAAAGCGAAAATCCCGGCGCATGAAACGGTTTTTTTCCCGCAAAAGAGAGATGCCGCTCTCCTTTCTGGCGTTTCAGGATATTATCACGGCGCTTGCCGGGACCATGCTTTTGCTGGTGCTTTTGATCGGTCTGCACAAAAGTCACTCTGCCAACAGCTCCACCGCGCCGGCGACAGCAAGCCGGCAGGAGTATGAAGAGCTTCTCCGCCAAACCGGAATCAAACGCTCGAACCTTGCCCGCGAGCGCCAAAAACTGGAGAATCTGCGCAAAAAATTCGATGAGCAAGCGCAAGCTGCCGCCGATCAAATGCAAAGCAAACGCCTCGCCGGTTCCATCCGCCAGATGGAGCAGCTTATCCGGCAGCGGCAGCAAATGCTGCAGAAACTCCAAAAGGAGCTGCAGAATCTTCAAAAAGCTCCGCCATGCACTCCGGAAGAAAAAAAGCTCCTTGCCCTGCTGGAAAAATATCACAAATCAAAGCTTGAATTGCACAAAGTCCAGCTGGAATACACTCTGCTGGCATCTGACCGCAAAGAAAATATTTTGCTGGATTGCTCCCGCTCCTGCTGGGTGTTGAGCCGCCGCGACCGACCGCCGCGGGTGCTGGGCGCGGCGTACGAGGCCTTTCCGGAATTGCTGAAGTATCTGCGCAAGCACGATCCGGCGGCCAGTTGTTTGATAATTTCCGTAAGGCCATCCGCCGGAGGTTTTATCCAGGCGCTGAAAAAATCCCTTAAAAATGAATTCCCCAAGCTGGAAATCATTGCCGAACCGCTGGCTTCGGAAAGTGCCGGAGGTTTGAAGTTATGAAAAGATCACGGCACAATTTTGACAGTATGGAGCTGCTGCTGGATGCCATGTGCAATGTTTTTGGAGCAGTATTGTTTGCCGCATTGCTGGTCGGTGGTGTTTCCATAGTCCGTCAGGCTCCCGCCGCCGCCGACCGGGTGCCTTTGGAACAGCTGCGGCAGCTCCAGCTGGAAAACTCCCTGCTGGATGCCCAACTGCAAGCCGCAACTCTGGAGTGCAGCATCCTCCAGAATCTGCCGCAGAAAAAAACCCCCGCCGGGCAGTCAACTCAACAGCAAGCTCTGCGCCGGAAATATCAGCAGCAAGTCCAACAGGCCAACACCCTTGCCGAAGCTGTGGAAGCTGCTGCCGACCGTTTGCAGCAGAAAAAACAGCAGCGTGCGTGGCTGAAAAAATTTTCTGCCCAAAGTCAGCAAACCGTTGCCCGGCTGGAGCGCTCCATAGATTTGCTGCAAAAAAAACTTGCCTCTCCTCCGAAAAAGAGCATAACCATCCTGTCTGCCGGCGAAACCGATAAACTCAAACCCTATCGCCTGATCGTTACTGCCAACAAGGTCTACCCCGCTGGCAGCGACAACGATATTTTCGGCAAAACTCTGCCTGACAGCGTAAAAGCGGCAGCTTTCCGGCAGGGCGATCAAGAGTTTTATCTGCTGCAGCCCATTCCCGGCAAAGGGATAAATATTGCAGATCTCAAGCTGGATATGCTCAAGCTGCCCGCTGATTTTGCCAACAAATATTTTATCGAAATGGCGGTGGAACCCGATGCGATCGCCGCTGCCGCGGAGATCCTGAAAGTGATCCGGCAGGGCAAATTGCTCCACGCGTGGCACACCGTAAAACCCGGCGAAGCCTTTTGGCGCACCGCCGCAAGGAGCAGTTATGAAGTTGCCAAATAAAATCTTATTATTGCTCATCGTAGCCGGGATCATGATAACGGGGATCATTTTTGTGCTGCATCGAGCGGAAAATTCCGGCGGAAAACTCTCCCACCAGCCAGCGGCGCCGACGGCGGCTGCCGAAACGCTCCCCGGCATGGAACTGCCGGAAATTACGACCGGTGACCAAGTGGAACTGCCCCGTTTAAGTGCGTGGCAGGATAACGAATTTGACCTTGCTGCTGAACAAAGCTCGCTGGCGGCTGATATGAAAAAATGTGCCGCCGGGATGCTCCGTGCCGTTCTGCCCGAAAAAAATCTGATTTCAAACGATATGGAAATAGCGCTTTTGAGCAGCAACTCCGCTCTGGTAAGCGGCAAAGCCGTCATTCCCGGCCACGCCAGGCAGCAGGAACAAATTCTGCACTACACCATAAAAGTAAACTTTTACGCCAACATAACCTGCGAAGCAGAATTCCCGAAATTTGTACGTTCAGCAGAACGCTGACTGCACTAATAGATGGCGGCAGAACGGAGTATAACGGTAAATAACGGGAAGTAACGGGGGTTTTCCGTGCCGCCAGCCGGGGCGATAGGGTGGGTGTGGCAAGCGGGGCATTACCCAGCGTGTTGCTCGCCGGAGCGGCGCGTCTACCGGCTGCAGCGGGCCTTGCCCGCTTCCCAATACTTCCCAAAACCTCCCAAATCTTCCCAATTCTATCGCGCGGCAAACAGGTGTTTGCACCACGACAGTATATCGTATGCCACATTTCGCCGCATTCGCCCGGCTTCGTTACACTACGCCGTGGCAAGCGGGCAGTACGGTTGATGGCGGCTTTTGAGGGAAGTATTGGGAAGTATTGGGAAGGTTTGGGAGGTATTGGGTGCATTGCCGCCAACTGGTGCGATAGTTTGTGTGGCGGCTCATGCCGCCTTACTCCGCATACGCGGGCGGTAGGATAGATGGCGGCTTTTTATGGGAAAATATGGGAGGGTATGGGAATGTATGAGATAGTATGAGAGTATTGCCGCCTTACTGGAGCGACATTGTGCGTGGGCGGCGGCTGCCGCCAGCCGGGGCGATAGTGTGTGTATGCAGAGGGCATTATCCAGCGTATAGCTCGCCGGATCGGAGCGTCAACCGGCTGCAGCGGGCTTCGCCCGCTTCCCATACTCTCTCATACTTTCCCATACTCTCCCATAATCCATCGCGCGGCAAACAGGCGTTCGCCTTACGACGTTATATCGTATGCCGCAATAAGAATCTGCCGCCCTTTCAAGTGGGGGCGTTACCCGGAGCTTTACATTACAAAATCCGCGCCCAGATTCTGGAAATCCTTTATAAAGTCAGGATAAGTTACCGCGCAGGACTCGGCATCCACTATTTCGGTGGGGCCTTCGGCAGCGAGTGCCGCCACCGCCAGCGCCATTGCCAGCCGGTGATCTTTGCAACTGTCGACCACTGCGCCGTGGAGCTTGGTGCCGGTAATGATCATGGCATCGGGTTTTTCTTCGATGATCGCTCCCATTTTGAGAAGTTCCCGGGTCATACATGCTATGCGGTCAGTTTCCTTGTTCCGCGCCTGGGCGGCGTTGCCCAGAGTTATAACGCTGCCTTCGTTGACTGCGGCAACCGCAGCCAGCAGCGGCAAGGCGTCAGGAGTCTGACCGAGGTCGAGGGTGCCGGAGTTCAATCTGCCCGGATAGATCGTAACTGAATTATCGCTGTTGTACTTGAGCCTGGCGCCCAGAGTTTCCAACATTTTAAATACTGCCTTATCGCCCTGGGCATCGGTAAAGTCCAGATTTCTGATGGTTATGCCGTCAGCTTTGCCCGCCACGATCCCCGCCCCCAGCGGAAATGCCGCAGTGGAAAAATCTGCCGGAATAAAACTGTCAAAAGCTTTGAGCTGCTGATTGCCGGGTATGACAAAGTGCATCAGATCCGGTGCAGCAGTAAATTCAGCCCCCAGCTTGCGCAGCCAGTTCAAAGTTATTTCCACATAAGGCTCTTCGGAGAGCTTGGTCACTTCGATTTCCATAGAGCCGTTTTTGATGTTGGGTGCGGCAAACAACAGCGCACTCAAATATTGCGAACACAGCGCTTCGACCTGGGTTTTGCCGCCCTGCAATGGCCCTTGCACGCTCAAAGGCGCATGATCGCCGGGGGCGGCATCGGCTTTTACCCCCAGCTTGCGCAAGGCTTCCAGCAAAGGTTTCATGCCCCGGCTGCACAAACTTTCGTCGCCGGTAAAGGCTACTTTGCCCCGGGCGAGTGCCGCGGCTGCCGTAAGCATCCGCAATCCGGTGCCGGAGTTGCCCATATCCAGCGTTTCAGCCGGCACAGCAAGATCGCCTCCGCAGCCGGTGATCTCCCAGCGGTCGGCAAATTTTTCGACTTGCGCACCCAGCTTTACAGCGGCGGCAAGAGTGCTTGCCGTATCGAAGCTCAAAAGCGGCGAGCGCACAATACTTTTGCCGTGGGCAAGCAATGCTCCGGCAATGGCGCGGATGGTGTGAGACTTGCTGCCCGGTACAGCCACAGTACCGGCAAGCAGCGACGGTTGGATTTTAAGAATCATGATATATACCTCAATGCAAAACATTGCGGAACTTCATGCTTTTGATCCGCCAATGTTTGTTGATTTTAATAAATTCAGCTTCAATATCTTTGATGATTGTATCGCTCATGCCGTTTTTGAGTTCACCGGCAAATCTGCCCGAAAAAAAGACTTTGGCGCGGGTTTTATCCAACAATTCCACACTTATATCCGACGCCGTGACATTGGCTTTTTTTATCAATGTCCGGTAGCGGCCCACGCTGGCAAACAGCCGGTCGCTGTCGTAACTGCCGGCGGCGTAGTGATCCATGCCGAAAGTCATGGGGCAGTCAAAAGCCCCGGCAATACTTTTGACCTTGAGCAGAGCTGTTGCGGTGCTTTCCTGCGGAGTTTTGCTCAAATTTCCGGCCAGATCGGTCAAAACATTTTTTATACGCACTTCGTCGCGCTTGCTTGCATTTGCTGCGTAATATATGACAAAACCCAGCACCAGCAAGGCAATAAACCCCAGCACCAGATATTTGCCGATATAAATGCGTTTGACGGCAGTTTTTACCATATTTCCACCCCGGTATCGGCATTGAAAAAGTGGAATTCTTCCATGTGCAGCTCTTCATCGGCGCGGAAACTCAACTCGTGTTTGAACTCTGCTGCCAACTCGTCCAGCAATCCGGCATCCTGATTTTTCAGCCGCTGCAACACTTCCGGGTGCATACTTACGCGCACCGGCACCTTGCGATAGTGTTTGTCGCGCAAAATCCCGGCAAGGCGCCGCTGGATCTCCACACTCATACTTTCGGGGGATTTAACCAGCCCGCTGCCCCGGCAGTAGGGGCAATTTACATAAACTGCGTCCTGGATACTTTCGTGTTCACGCTGGCGGGTCATTTCCATAAGTCCCAGCTTGCTGACGGGCAGCACGCGGGTTTTGGCGCGGTCATCTCTGGTCAGCTTTTTCATAAGCTTATAGAGTTCATCCCGGTGGTGCATACTTTTCATATCAATAAAGTCCAGCACCACCAGCCCGCCCACGTTGCGCAGCCGCAACTGCCGGGCGATCTCTTCGGCGGCGGCGCAGTTGGTCTGAAAAATCAGATCCGCCTGATCGCTGCCGACTTTGGAGCGGCCGCTGTTGACGTCGATGGCGATCAATGCTTCGGTTTCATCTATGCAAATGTAGCCGCCGCCGGCAATGGGCACTTTGCGCTGAAACACCAGATCGAGCTGTTCCCGGATCTGATAAGCTTCAAAAATATGCTGCGGCTGTTTGTAGCGGGTAACTTTGGCAGCCTGTTTGCGGCCGCCGAACTTCTTGATAGCGGCATAGATCTGATCATAGGCATCGAGATTGTCGACCACGATCTCGTCGATCTCTTCGGTCATAAAATCCCGGATGGTGCGCTCAAGCAAACTGGGTTCGCGGTAGACCAATGCGGGGGTCGCGCCCTTTTCCAGAGCTTCATCGATCTTTTCCCAATAGTCCAGCAGAATGTTCAAGTCATGCTTGAAGTAGATACTTTTTCTGCCTTCGCCCACGGTGCGGCAAATAAGGCCCATGCCTTCGGGGCGCTCCAGATTTTCCAGCACTTTGCGCAGCCGCGCCCGCTCCGTTTCGCCCTCAATCTTGGTGGAAAGCCCCAAGTGGTCGGCGTAGGGCATCAGCACCAGAAAACGCCCCGCAATGGATATATCGGTAGTGACCCGCGCGCCTTTGGTGCCGATGGGGCCTTTGGTGACCTGTACCAGAAGCTCCATGCCCGGCTTGAAAACTTCGGGTATATCGTTGACCGTCAGCTTGCGTTTGCGCAATTTTATGGCGGTATCCAGCAGAGTTTCGGTTTTGCTTCTGCCCCGTTTTTTGCGTTTGCCAGCTGGCGGCTGGGGGGTGGATTCTATGATTTTGTCCAAAGCCTCGTCGGCGCCGGTGAGCATGTCAGAGTAGTGCAGAAAGGCGTTTTTTTCGCAGCCGATATCTACAAAAGCCGCTTGCAGTTTCTGTTCCAGATTAACAATTTTGCCCAGATAGATATTACCCGGCACCGGGACATCGCTGTGGCGTTCCATAAGGTATTCTTCCAGCTTGCCGGTGCTTAAAAGCGCCACGCTGGTTTCCAGTTTTTCGCAGTTTACGATCAACTGCTTGCCCGGTTTGTTTTTAAATAAATTCATAAGCAGATTTTTCTTTCTTCAAATCATCTTTTGTCCGGCAAGGCTGTCGCGGCAGCCATTAAGGTAGTCCGCACCGCGCATGGGCTTTTTGCCCTGGGGCAGAACTTCCACAAGTTTGAGCGCCCCGGCGCCGCAAGCCACCACCCAGCCTTTGCGGTCGGCCTGAATAATAGTGCCGGGTTCAGCGTTAAGAGTATTTTCCACGATTTCGGCCCGGGTCAAAAGCAAACTCTTTTCTTCGCCGCCGATCATAAGTTTGAACGCCGCCCCCGGCCACGGCGTATATGCCCGCACCGCAGCTTCGATGGCTTGAGCGCTTTTTTGCCAATCGATGATGCCGTCGCTCTTTTTGATCTTGGTGGTCATGGTGGCAAGGGCGTGATCCTGGACCCTGCCGGGAAGCTTGCCCGAAGCGATATCTTCCAAAGTCTGCAAAGTATGTTCAGCGGCGATATCACCCAGCTGAAGTTCCAGAGTTTCGGCATATTCCGTACCGTTCAGGGAGTATTCGATAGTTTTATACACCTTGCCGCAGTCCAAACCGATCTCCATATCCATAAAGCACACCCCCGCAGCGCGTTCCATATTTACCACCGCATTGACTATGGGCGAAGCTCCCCGGTAGCGGGGCAGCAGCGATGCGTGGATATTCACGCACCCGTATACCGGCAGTTCCAGCAGGGGCTTTTTCAAAAGCTGACCATAGCTGACCACCAGCACAAAGTCCGGCCGGAGTTTTTCCAGTTTGGCTTGACAGCTGCCGTCGTTGAGCGACACATATTTATCGATCTCCAAACCGTTTTCGGCGGCAAACGCCCCCACCGGAGTCGGCATAAGCTGCCGTTTGCGGCCGGCGGGGCGGTCCGGCTGGGTACCGGCGCCAACTAATTCGACCAAACCGTTGCGGGAGTGTTCCACAAGTTTTTTCAATACCGGTACTGCAATGGGGCCGGAACCGAGAAAATATACTTTTAGCATAATATGACAAAATCCTTGCAAATATCTGAAAAAAAATTAGCTTGAAACACAATATAGAGCTATTATAATAATATAACGCAAAAGTATTTTTTTACAATTTGAAATTTTTACAAATGAACACATTAAATCAAAAATCTGCCGTTTCCGTTGCTCTGGCGCTGGGGTCCAATATCGGCGATGCGGAACAAATTTTTTTGCAGGCACAAAAACTTTTGACCGCCAGGGGGTTTGCCATAGAAAAATATGCTTCCATAATCAAAACTGCGCCGGTGAATTGTCCGGCAGGGACCCCGGATTTTGCCAACTCGGCATTGACCGGAACATTTTGCGGCACGCCGGAAGAGCTTTTGCAGATAACTCAAAGCATCGAAGTACAGTTGGGGCGCAGCGCCGACCACGGTTTTCACACGCCTCGGACTCTGGATATAGATGTGATCATTTTCGGCAATACAGTTATGGATTCTCCGCGCCTGACGCTGCCTCACCCCCGGGCAAAAGAGCGGTTGTTTGTGCTGGAACCATTAAAAGAAATAGCCGCAGAGTGGATCTTCCCCGACACCGGAGAAAGCGTATCAGAAGTTTTTCGCCGCATTCGCCCGGCTTCGTTACACTACGCCGTGGCAAGCGGGCGATAGTGTGCGTGGCGGCTGTCGGACAAGTCGGACAAGTCGGACAAGTCGGACGGGCATTGCCGCCAACTGGTGCGATAGTGTGCGCGGGCAACGGGCATCACCCAGCGTGCTGCTCGCCGGAGCAGAGCGTCTACCGGCTGCAGCGGGCTTTGCCCGCTTCCGTTAATTACCGTTATCTACCGTTATTTCCCGTTCAACATCGCGCGTCAAGCAGGTGTGCGCACCACGACAGTATATCGTATACCGTTATACAGTTACTCCAGCACGGTTTTACTGATATTCAGCTTGACATTGCCTTTGCTTAAATCACGCAAAAACGCTTCCAGGAGCCGGGAGTTTTTTTCCGGGAGTCTGCCGGAAAATTCCACATATTCTGAATAATCTTCCTTAAATACTTCAAAATCAAGATTTTTTAATTCTTTTTCGGTTTGATCCAACAGCGCGTAAGGCAAAGAAAAATTTATGTGCGACATCATGGCAAGTTCCCGCACCGGAGCATTTTCCAGCGCAAACTGCGCCGCCTCGGTATAGGCTTTGACCAAGCCGCCCGTACCCAGTTTGATTCCGCCATACCAGCGGGCTGTGGTCAGAATAAAGTTGGTTATGCCGGAATTTTTTGCCACTTCCAGCGTGGGCCGTCCGGCTGTTCCCGCAGGTTCACCATCGTCGGAACAACCCAGAATACCACCGGAATTGCCCACAACAAAGGCAAACACAATGTGTCCGCCATTGTCGTATTTGAGCTTCTGACTGCGCCAGATCTCCCGGGCTTTTTCGGCACTATCCACCGGAATAGCCTCCGATAAAAACCGGGACTTTTTAACTACCATTTCAGCAACAGTCGGAGCAGTAAGAACTTTCATAATGTATTAGAACTTGAGGAGGGGAAAAAGACCTTTTGAGGAAAGGTCCTTTTTCCCCTCCTCAAACTCCACCCCTTTTTCCCAAACCTTTTATTGGCATTTATCTTTTTGCCCTGCAAAAAGATAAATGCCTTTTAAGTTTTTAAAAATCTTATTCAATATCGTTGCTGTTTATCAACCGATATTGGAAACAGAGCTTTATATTATTGCGATAAAATTGATGCGGTATAACACTTTGAAACATGCTGCAGTATTGTGGATGAATTGCAAATACGGCAAGTGACGGAAGTTTTTTCCGGCTGCCTGTAAGGTAACCGGAAAAGGCTTGCGGTAGCTGTCCTTTTGCAAAACACCGCAGACAAAGTCTGATAAAATATATTGCTTGCTCAAGCTTGTGCGGTATAACACTCTGAAACATGCCGCAGTATTGTGGATGGATTGCAAATATGGCAAGTGCCGGAAGTTTTCTCCGGCTGCCTGTAAGGTAACCGGAAAAGGCTTGCGGTAGCTGTCCTTTTGCAAAACACCGCAGACAAAGTCTGATAAAATATATTGCTTGCTCAAGCTCGTGCGGTATAACACTTTGAAACATGCCGCAGTATTGTGGATGGATTGCAAATACGGCAAGTGCCGGAAGTTTTTTCCGGCTACCTGTAAGGTAACCGGAAAAGGCTTACGGTGCTTGTTCTTTTGCAAGACGCCGCAAGACAAGGCTGGATTTCGGAGTGTTTTACCGCTTACTTTTTACCGACGAATTTTTCTACGTAGGGCATCATTGCCTGTGCCCAGATTTCGTAACCGGCATCGTTGGGATGCAGCACATCGGGCATCAGAGTTCTGGGCAAATTGCCTTTTTTATCCACGAATTTATCGGTAATGTCGCAGTAGAAAATGTTCTTGTCATCGCCCAGCTTGCAAATAACTTTATTGATTTCGGCAACCTGTTTGCGGAAAATGTGTTTGGCATTGGCGCCGCGGGGGAATACGCCGAAAAGCACGATCCTGGTATCGGGCAGCTGGGTGCGGATACCTTCCACGATCCTGGTGACCCCGGCAGCAGCAGCGGCGGGAGTGGAGCGTTTGTGACCGATGTTGTTGGTACCGATCATGACCACCGCCATTTTGGCTTTGAGGTTCTTGAGATAGCCGCTTTCATTGACCACCCACAAGGTGTTTTCGGTGCGGTCGCCGGAATACCCCAGATTGATGACCTTGAAGTTGCTGAAATACTTTTTGTAAGTAGCCAAACCGCCGATTTTTCTCTTGTTCTTTGCACCGTCATTATCCCAGAAATGAGTGATGCTGTCGCCGATAAAGACAATATCCACATCGTTTTTGTAACCGGCGATCTGCTTGAGTTTGGCATCGTAACGCTTGTGCCAACCGTTCTTTCTCTTGGCTTTGGGGTTATAGCGGGGTGTGGCGGTGGTGGAGGTCTTCAAGCCGCCGTCAGCCGGAATAACATAGGGTTTTTTCTTGGGCTTGGCAGCCTTTTTGGCGGCGGGTTTAGCAGCGGGTTTGGCAGCTTTTTCAGCAGCAGCTTTTCCGGCAGCTTCGGCAGGTGCGGCTTTGGTTTCGGCGGCACTCAAACTGAATGCGGCGAAGGCTGCGGCAAGCAGCGTAAACAATGTTTTTTTCATAATTTTTCCTTGTTTTGATCAAATATTGTGAAACTGAATTTTCGGGTCACATCATTTGCCCTCATAAATATACCACATAAATCATGATTTGTCAACAAAGCTGAAGCCGACGTTTTATACAGTGGTCAGCAGAAAGCAGGATTGCCCGCGATCTGCCGCCGTACTGTTGATTTATCAGTAAATTCAGAGCAATAATTATTTTTTACCGACGAATTTTTCCACATAGGGCATCATTGCCTGTGCCCAGATCTCGTAACCGGCATCGTTGGGATGCAGCAAATCGGGCATGATCGATCTGGAGAGAGTGCCGTTTTTATCCAGAAATTTATCAGTGATATCGCAGTAGAAAACATTTTTGTCATCCGCCAGTTTGCTGATAACAGCGTTTATATCTTTGATATGTTGGCGGTATTTGTGCTTGACACTTGCTTCCCGGGGGAATACGCCGAAAAGCAATATCCTGGTTTCCGGCAGTCTGGCACGCAATGCTTCCACGACTTTGGTAACACCCGCCGCAGCGGCAGCCGGAGTTGCACGATTTCTGGAAATGTTGTTGGTGCCAATCATAACCATCACCATCTTGGGCTTGATATTGTTCAAATACGGGCTTTTGGCTGCCATCCACAAAGCGTGCTGGGTACGGTCGCCGGAATAACCCAGATTGATGACTTTGTATTTGCTGAAATATTTATTGTAAGTAGCCAAACCGCCGAACTTTCTCTTGTTTTTCAGGGCGTCGGTATCCCAGTAATGGGTGATGCTGTCGCCGATCCAAACCATATCCACATCGTTTTTGTAAGCGGCGATCTGCTTGAGTTTGGTATCGTAACGCTTGTGCCATGCGTTCTTTTTCTTGGCTTTGGGGTTAAAACGGGGTGTGGCGGTGGTGGAAGCCTTCATGCCGCCATCGGCAGGCAGAACATTGGCTTTTTTAGCCGGTTTTTTGGCAGAAGCTTTTTTTGCTTTGGCAGGAGCCTTGACAGCAGCTTCAGTTTTTTTGGCGGCAGGAGCAGCAGTTTCGGCAGCAGTCAGAGAAAACAGTGCGCAAGCTGCGGCAAACAAGAGAACGATTTTTTTATTCATGATTTTTCCCCATGGTTAAAGTTGGTATCTTTTAACATAACTCTATTGGATCATAAAATCAAGTGACGGAAATGTTTTTTTGGATCATAAT
>JAFVQX010000074.1 GCA_017504585.1 Lentisphaeria bacterium | reverse complement strand
TATCCATCCGGAGCCGGAAGCGGAAAAACTGGAAGAGTTTGCCGCCCTCTCCGAAATAGCCTTCAACATCCCTGCCGGAGATCTGACCAGCCGTCAGGCTTGTGTAAAATATCTGAAAAACCTGCCCGACACCCCTGCCCGACCCGCTTTGCTGAACGCATTTCTGCGCTCCCTGCCCCGGGCAAGTTATCAGGCAGAACCTGCGCTGCATTTCGGTTTGGGCAAAGTGCTTTACAGCCACTTTACCAGCCCTATCCGGCGGTACAGCGACTTGTTGGTGCATCAGCAGTTGTGGGCATCGGATGAACATCAGGCGATGAAAAGCAACAAAACTATGGAAAAATGGGGCGAAACTCTTTCGGAGTTGGAAAATAACAACGATGATGCCTACTTTGCCGCCAGCAGCCGTATGAAATTGCGCTATCTGGAAGAGATGCTTTTATCAGGCAAAGAAAATATCCATAATGCATTGATCACCAAAGTAACCAGCTCCGGCGCAGTTATAGAACTTGCCGATCTGGGGGTACAGGGATTTATCAATGCGTCCGACCTGCCCGGCGGCTACCGCAGCGAAGAACGGGCTTTGCAGAACTGCCACATAGGCAAAGTTTTGACCGTAGCATTGGATGAAATCGACTTTGTCAAGGCATCCGCTACGTTCCGGGCGGTAAACCGCAAATAAACAAATAAATATAAAAAATGTCGCAATTTATATATTTTTATTTGAAAAATCCACTTTGCGGTGTTAGTGTATTATAAAATGTGTATTTTCAGTTAAAAGCAACCAGAGCAAAGAGAGAAAGAAATGGCCAATATACAACAGCTTTTAAACGATGAGATCCGCCGGTTGGCGCGCAAAGAAGTTATAGCATTGGAAAAAGAACTCAAAGCCCAGCTTGTAGAGCTGCGCCGCACTGTTGCCGAGCAGAACAAGCGTATCAAAGCGTTGGAAAAAGCTGCCCTCTCAGCAGTACCGCAAGCTCCTTGTGCAGTTGAAGAAACAGCCGCAGCAGAAGAAGTCAAAACTGTACGCGTAACTCCGGAACGCATCACCAAATGGCGTATGCAGCTGGGACTCAAACGCGCTCAGTATGCCCGCTTGCTGGATGTATCACCCCTTTCGGTGGCGCATTGGGAAAGCGGCGAAACTGTCCCCCGCGAAGCGCAGAAACGCCGCATTGCCGAACTGCGTGATCTGGGCAAACGCGAATTGCGCAAACTTTGCGAAGAAAAAGGCGTAAAACTGCGCGCCGCCGATGCCGAATAAACTTGCGATTTCAAACTGTCGGAAGAGTATTCCGGCAGTTTTTTTTATGGAGAAAAATATGTTGAAAAAACTTTTAACTCTGGCAATAACCTCTTTATTGCCAGCGTCTTATTGTACCGCTAAACCATTGATCAAAAACAACCGGTTCAAGGTGGTTTTCAATAAAGAATTCACCCCGGAAACCGCCCGAAGCGTTTCTTTGACCGGGCAGCTGCCGGGCCAAGCGCACATCTTCAAGTTTTCTGACAATGGGCTTTACAACCTGAAAAATCTTAAAAGCAACTATACTCCGGTAACCGATCAGGCGATCGTCTATTGCGAAATCGACGCCCCGCAGGCGTGCGATGTAACCATCGGCCTGGCGGCAGATTACTGGTACACCTGCTATGTGAACGGCAAACTTGCCGGCACTACCGAACCCAACGGCGAACTGATTCCCGACCTCAACGACCTGTCGCCTTTTTGCAGAACGTGGCGCGCTGAACTGAAAAAAGGTCTCAACCGTGTGGCAATGCATACCCGCCCCGGCAACGCCAGCTGGCGGATCGCCTTCAAGCTCCTGCCCACATTGCAGGATTGGCCGGAGCGCAAATCTGACCGTGACCGGTTCTACAAGCAGCTCAATGAACAGCTCATCCCGCAGGGCGTGCTGGGCCCCTTCCCAATGCAGATTTCTACCGACAGCGCAGCGATAGCACTTAAACTCAATTACCCGGAAGCAGTTTTTATGCAGTACAATATCCGGGGCCAAAAACCTTATATGCGCAAACACAACGCCCGCTACGGCCGCCTGCCCCGGCAGGAAATACACCGTTTTGAGTTGAAAAATCTGCAGCCTGATACCGAATACGAATACAAGATCATTTCGGCAGACCAATTTGATAAAGTGCTGACCCAGGGCGTGTTCCGCACCCGCCCTGCAAGCGGTATCCGGCAAAGCTTCATAGTATTCAGCGACACCCAGACATCATTCACTGAACGGGAAAAAGTGGTTCGCGCTATGGCTGGCGGAGATGATTTCAAAAAAGCCGATATGTTTGTTTCACTGGGCGACGTGACCAGTACCTTTGATGACTTCCACCGTTCTTATTTTGACAGTTACCTCTTGCCGATCAATGAAGTAACACCCGGCAAGCTCTTTTATCCGGTGCGCGGCAACCACGAATTCCGCGGCGTGGAAACTGATTTTTACGGGGACTGGTTCGGCACCCCGTACTATGCGTTCCGCAACGGCGATGTGTTCTATATTGTTTTGGACAGCGGAGAAGACAAGCCCCGCGCTAAAAAATCCGCCTACACCTGGCGCACTTATCACAAAGAATATTTTATTGAACAGAAAGCGTGGCTTGCTCAAATCGTGGAAAGCGAAGCGTGCAAAAGTGCCAAACGCCGCATCGTGCTGGCGCATACCACCCCGTTTGAGTGGGAAAAACTCTATTACGCCCAGAACCTGAACTTTATGTGCGGCGATATTTTTTACGGCGAAAATCCCCGCTGCAAGATCGACCTCTGGCTCTGTGCCGACATCCACAGTCCTTACCGCTTTGACCCGGCAACCGGCATTATGGCAGGAGCCAAACGTCAGGCGACCGCCAAACGGACTTGCAGCCTGACCGCCAATGACCGCAAAAACCTGCGTTTTCCCATCATTGTCAATGATGGCCCGCGGGGAGCCGGAGTTGACTTTACCAGTATTCTGGTAGAAATCAGCGGCGAAAGTATGATCGTAACCACCCGCGACTGGGAAGGTAAATTGATGGATAAAGTGGAAATACCCCCCGGTCAGCCTTTCAAAGTACTGGAAACAACTTACGAAAATTATCAACCCTATAAAGCTGAATAACGGAATATTTTTCCAAACTTTTGCCGGCACTTTTTATTTGCAAAAACAAGTAAAAAGTGCCTTGTATTCATCCGGAACAGCAGCAAAAAAGGTGCATTGATAAAATATACCATCGTCAACCAACCCAAGTTGTACCCGTTCATTGCATAAATATGCCATCAGGTGTATATTAAAGAATTTAAAAATTGGAGTTTTTTATGAATAAAGTGCAGGTTTCAAACTTTCCGTGGATCATCGCCGCGGAACAGCTCTCCACGCGCTTTCTGATATTGGATCCCAACGAAGACCCGCTCAGTAAAGCAGCGATCAAATGGGCGTGGACACCCCGTCAAACAGCCAAAGTCGGACTGGATCATTATTATTTTTACAACAATCCCAGCGAAGTAAAATTGATCGACAACGGCAAAAAACTTATATTCAGCTGTTCCGGCGGTGCTTGCGGCACGATTGATATTGCCACCGGGGAGCTGCTCACCCACGTCTATCCAATGGGGAACCCGCACTCAGTGGAACTTCTGCCCGACGGCAATATGGTCACGGCATCCAGTACCGGCAGAATGCTGACGCTTTTTGATTTGAAAAACGACCCCGACGGCAATATTGCCAAACAGTACACTTT
>JAFVQX010000073.1 GCA_017504585.1 Lentisphaeria bacterium | reverse complement strand
CCTTTTTTCCAAACCTTTTCCCGGCATTTATCTATTTGCGTTGCAAAATAGATAAATGCCATTCAAGTTTTAAAAAAGTTCCAATACAAAAGTTGATCATATAACTTTTTATTGACCTACCCGTATTGGGAACAGAGCCTTAATATAATGTGTTCCGGTAAAATTTCCAGTTTGCGGGACGATTTGATATAGTATTTTGAGAAAATATAACATTGTCAATTTGGCGATTTTATGTATATTATCAGAAACATGCGAAATTTTTACAATGGAGGATAGCGTGAGCGAAAAAATAAAATATGATATAGTTGTCTGTGGCGCCGGTATTGCCGGTATTGCTTCGGCTATTGCCGCCGCCCGGCTGGGCAAGCGGGTCGCATTGATCGAAAAACAATGTTTGATCGGCGGGCTTGCCACTTCCGGCTTGATCTACGTATATTTGCCGTTGTGCGACGGTCGTGGCAAACAGCTTATTGGCGGCATCGCCGACGAAATGATCCGCCGCTGTACTGAATACGGCCCCTTTGATATACCCGAAAAATTCGGCGGCCCGGCGGGCGGCAATCCGGGGCTCAAAGGCGACCGTTTCCGCTGCTGCTTTTCTCCGGCGGGGTTCACTCTTACTTTGGATAAAATGCTGGTCGAAGCCGGAGTTGACCTTTGGCTGGACAGCGTGATAACCAATGTTACTATGGAGCAAAGGATCATAAAATCGGTAAAAGTGTTCAATTCTTCGGGAAATCTGGAAGTTTTTGCTGATCAGTTTGTCGACGCTTCCGGCGGCGGGTATTTAGCGGCAATGGCGGGCTGCAAAACTATTGTGACCGCCAACCGGCTGACGCCGTGGGTTATGGAAATGGCGGAAGATTCTTCGGTTTACCACTTTACCGAATCGCTGCACATTCGGAGCGCGTGGAATTGCGACGCAAGTCCCGATGGTTTGGACGATGCCCGTTACGGCACAGTCTACGAAGATTGCACTAATGGCAAAGCCGTGACCGATTTTGTGCGGGAAGCCTGGAGTCTGGTGCGTCAGAGTTATGTGGGGCGGGATCCCAAAAAGAATTACCCGGTACATCTGCCGGCAATGCCCCAGCTGCGGAAAATCGCCTATATCGAAACCGAATTTGTTTTGCACGATGACGACCACAGCAAAGAATTCCCCGATTCAATAGGCGAAATCGTCTATTGGCGTTACGATGGCAACATCTGGCAGACTCCTTACCGGAGCTTGCTGCCCAAGGCGGTGGATAATCTGCTGGCGGCGGGCCGCTGCATGGGGGCAGAAAATGTTGCAATGGAAGTGTATCGGGTGATTCCGGCAGCCGCCATGACCGGCGAAGCCGCCGGGACAGCCGCAGCCTTGAGTATCAACGAAAATTGCCAGCCCCGGGAACTTGATTATAACATACTAAACAAAAATCTGCATACCAGAGCATAGAAAATGAGTGTGAAAAATTATTAGTTTAAGAGTAGCGGTATTGGTTTTATGCAGTATGTTGAGCATATTATCAGCTGCCGAAAAAACGGTTCCTGTATATGTTGTAAATTCTGCTGTAAAATTAGATGGCAAACTTTTGGAAGAGTGTTGGCAGAAACAGACTCCGGAAGCAAATTTCAGTGACGATACCGGGAAAAAATTGCCCTTGGCAACTCAAGTTATGACAGCCCGCAGTAATTCGGCTGTTTACTTTGCTGCCAAGTGTGCGATCCCGGAAAACGAAAATTTCCGGGCGTGGGCAGTTCCCGCCAATCAGGGCCGCGGCATGGGTAAAGATGACTGTGTGATCTTCACTCTTTTTCCCGGCAGCGAGCGTGATGCCTATTATGCTTTTTATGTAAACGGCAACGGTGCGGTCTGGACTGAATACCGTTCCCAGGGCGGCTGGGTCAGTACCGAAGTATTTTTGAGCGATGTGCGTGCCAGAGCTTACCGTGACCCGAAGAAAAAAGTTTGGAGCTGCGAGCTTATAGTACCCTTTGCCAACCTTGCCTACACCCATATTCCCGGCAATATCTGGGGGTGGAACGCTGCCCGGCTTCCCAGATTTATACCGGGGCGTTTTTCTTTGCTGGCGGGCAAACTCTTTTTGCCGGATGCCCGGAAAGATATATCGGGCTTTGATTTGGATTTTGCCCGGCTCATGCTGGAAATCGGCAAACCGAAAGTGGTCAGCCAAGTCAATAAAAAGCACAAGATAAGAGTAAATGTTGCCAACCGTTCCGGTAAAAAATCCGCTTTCCGGTTGCAGACTGCTTTTCTACCCTCGCAAAAAATATCCATGGCAACAAATATAGTGCTTGCTCCCGGCGAAAGCAAAGTTGTTGAGCTGATACCCAAAGTTGCGATCCCGGACGGAAACTATCAATTCCGGGTCGTAGCCAGAGAAAACAAGAGCCGGGATATATTGCGAACCAACACTTTCCCGCTTACCATAGCCTACACCCCGTGGAAATGCACACTTAAAAATCCAGCTTACCGGAGTTCGATTTTCGCCTCCGATCCGGAACCACGTATTGAAGTTGAAGTTCAATCGCTGGTAAAAGGTAAAACTGTTGCTCAACTCCAATCCCCCAACGGAAAAGTTCTGGCAGTAAAGAGCGTTGTCAATAATGGTTTGATAGTATTTGATGCCGCCAAGCTGGCGGTTGGCGAATACAATATTGCAATCACCGGGCCGGTGATCGACGGTAAAAAATCTGAAACTGCCTTAAAAGTCAAAAAGCTTGCATATCAGAAAGGGGAAGTCTGGCGGGACAGCGAAGGATTTTTGCGGAAAGACGGCAAACGTATCTTTGTTATTTCCGAGTGGAACGATGTGCCGCTGCAAGATACCAATGCTACTCAAATGTGGGGAACCAGCAAGGTAATGCCGTTAAATCGTATGAGTATAGCGTTCAGACTGGCTTCGAGCCGGTTCCGCAAAACATATCTTCAGAAACACGAGCGGCTGTCACCGGAAGCCGAAAAACAGGCTGGTATGATCATCAAAGATCAGCGGCAGCTGGATCATTTGCTGCTCTGGCAGCTTTCGGATGAGCCGGAAAGCAACAGCAACGGAGTTAAACTGCGGGTGTTTGAAGATATGTATAAACTCTTATCAGAGCTTGATCCATATCACCCGGTGGCTATCGGTTCATTTACCGTGCGGGGCATGAAAGATTATATAAAGTGTTACGATATAAACTTTCTGCACCCTTATCCTGATCCGATTTTGAATATCCCCAGAAGCTGTTTCAGCAAAGTTGTTGAGTTTATGGATGCCTGGGAAGTTTTGCAAAAATCCCGTGGCGGTCAAGCTCCGGTAATGCTCTATTTACTGCAAGGATTCAACTATGGTGATCTCATCAGCAATCAGCGGGTACCCAGTTATGATGAACTGCGCACTCAAACGATCATGTCGCTTATTGCCGGCGGGCAGGGGATCATGTTTTACAACCGCAATGCCAAATTTTACCCGGATTTGGCGTTGGGAACTCCGGCTATTGCCAGAGAATTGCGTATTCTTGAGCCGGTAATGACCGAAAGCAATATTCAAGATCCTGCAATGAAGTGTCCGGCGCGGCCTTTCCACTGGATGGTCAAAA
Source organism: Lentisphaeria bacterium (assembly GCA_017504585.1). Taxonomy (GTDB): domain Bacteria; phylum Verrucomicrobiota; class Lentisphaeria; order Victivallales; family Victivallaceae; genus SIG78. Next base: position 1,552 of record JAFVQX010000073.1, on the reverse strand, counting down.
AACATAATGGTGAATTATGGATCTTTGCCGGAAGTTTTGACGAAAAAACACTCAATGCTCAAATGCTCATTCCGGAACTGGGCAGCCGGAAACTCCATGTTTTCGGCGAAAACCGCACTGTTGAAGTAAAGGATGGGAAATTTACCGATACATTCAAAAACTTCGATACTCACATCTATACGACCGATGCCGTCATAGCTGATGCCATAAACTTTGCCGCTGTTGAAGCTGAAATCGAAAAATGTTACCGGAAACGGCAGAAAAAAGGCAATCTGGCATTTCAACGCCATGAGAACGAAAAACTGCAAGTTACCAGTTCCAGCAGTAAATTTTACCGGGCAAGACGCACCCGCAATTCAGCTTTGTGGCATGTGACCGACGGGGCTTTTGACTTGGGTGAACGCATGTACTTTGAAGCCGCCGCACCGGGTACCGGCAGCGAATATCTGGAAATCAAATTTCATAAAGCTGTTACTGCCAACGAGGTGGTTATTTATCCTTTGAATGATTCGCTGTGCGACTACACTGTGGAAGTATTGGAAAATGGCAAGTGGAAAGTCGCTGCCCGGGCAATAAATGCTTCCGGTAAGATCCATACCCATAAATTTGCCGAGGTCACAACCGATACATTCCGTATCAAAGCAAGCAAATCACGCAAAGCCATGTCGATCATAGAAGTTGAAATTTATAAAAAATAAAAGGGAGCCGCTCTTATGAAAAAGCGTTTTACTCTTATTGAACTTTTGGTGGTTATTGCAATTATTGCAATTCTGGCAGCAATGCTTTTACCGGCTCTTTCCGCCGCCCGCCGCCGGGCCCAGGGAGCGGGGTGTTTAAGCAATCTCAAGCAGCTTACTATGTCGTATATAAGTTATTCGGATATGTATAATGACTGGATATTGCCATCCAATACCACAGCAACAGGGGCAGAAGATTCCGAAAATAACTGGATGGCGGTTTGTTTTGAACTTGTCCATAACCGCCCGATACCTACAAGCACTCGCCAGAGCGACGGCAATGCAGATTTCAACATCTTCAGCTGCCCGGCTGAATCCATTCCTTTGTCTGGAAATCATAACAACGGAGAGTTTTTTACTTATTCACACTATACCGTAAATGCTCTGCTGGTGGGGTTGAGTTTTGCGGTAAATGAAGCCGCAAAACCTCCCACTCGTACTATGGCAAGTATTGCCAACCCCGGCGAGGCGGTAGTTTTGCTGGATAACGGTTCACTTGCCGGTTACCGCATAACATCTTACAACAATTTTATAAGCAAATCAGTTGTAGCTTATCGCCATGACAGCGGCGACAGCAGCCGCAGCGGCAATAGTGTAACTTATTCCGGATCGCTGACCCACGGCGGGTTTATTGATGGTCACGCCGAAGCGATCCACCATAATCGGATGACCAAGGAATTTTCCTACGCCGGGCTGGCAAAAAAGCCCACCAATTAAAATATCTGGTTTATTAAGTTACAGTTTTGTCAATAGATAAAACAATGGGGCTGCTGCAAAACCTTATAACAGGTTGCAAAGCCCCTGTTTTTTTGTAT
>JAFVQX010000072.1 GCA_017504585.1 Lentisphaeria bacterium | reverse complement strand
GCCCCAACCCCGAACAGAATGCCAAAGTCAAAACCGCCACCCGGGAACGTATCCGCAAGACTGCTGAACGCATGAACTATATACCCAACCGGCAGGCGTCCTTTATGGGGCGCAAGGGCAACGCTACGATCTTTTGTTTTATGCCGCTGACCAGCGACCGCTTGACGGCGGATTTGATGTATGGTATTTCGGAAGCGGCAAGGCGGGAGAATTTTCCGGTGACATTTTTTCAAGGCAGCATGTCCGAGGACTTCCGGAATTTTTTCAGCAATCTGGATGACAGCAGTCACAGCGGGGTGATCTCTTTCCCATCGCTGGCACTTTCCGATGATTTAAAAGATATGCTTAAAATCTATGCTCAACGCCGGAAAACATTGGTGTTGCTCAATCCCAACACCAACTCTGCCAAAGGTATGCTGGAAGATGAATACAGCTCCATAACTCAACTTATTATGGACGACGCTTATGGCGGCAGATTGGCTGCACAGCATTTGTACGAACAGGGCTGCCGGAAGTTTTATTTTACCTATTTACCCGGTCAGCCGTTCCGGCACCGCTTGAAAGGTTTTCAGGAGTTTCTGGCAGAAAAAGGTTTTGAAGTAAGTTCTTTTGATAAACCCGAAGCTTTGAAAAGTGCGGTCGCGGGCAGTGAAAAAGTCGGTATCTATGCTGACCGCGATGTGCATGCACTTAATGTACTTATCCATTTGGCTCACCTGGGGATCACTCCCGGAGAACGGGTGCTGCTGGTGGGCAACGACGATAAACAGCAGAGCCGTTTTTCGGTGCCCACTTTGACTACGGTACATCAGCCCATGCGGGAAGAAGGGGCATTGGCGGTGAAAAAACTGATCAATCTGATTTTTGGAGTGGAAGAAAAAAACGAATTTATCAAACCCCATTTGATCGTGCGGCAAAGTTCCGGCAACCGGGGCGAGGAATACGTTATAGGATAAGGAATAAGTTATGCGGAAAATATTGTTTGCTTTAGGAGTGTCGGTTCTTGCCGGGGCGGTTGGTGCCGGAAGTTTCGAGGATATATCCGGCAATAATGGTGTGAAACATGATTTGCGCAAAAACTTTCATATCAACTTTACCCAAAGTGATAAAGCAAGTCAGCTTTTGTATAAACGCCAGCTTATGGAGCCGGCCACCAGCCCGGTAATGATACCCTTAAAATGGTATTTTTCCGGAGTTGCCCCCCGGGAATATGTGGTGGAACTCTCTTTGAACAAAAACTTTACTGATGCCAAAAAGATCAAAACCAATGTCAATACCGTTTGGGTGGACAACCTTATGCTTTCCCGCACTTATTACTGGCGGGTTTCGGGCGTGGTCAACGGTAAAAAAGTTGTATCTGATATATTCACTTTCCAAACCGCCGACACTCCGCCACGCTGGATCAGGGTTCCCGGGGCCGGGAATTTCCGGGACATCGGCAACTGGGTCGTACCCGGCGGCAGAGTCAGGCAAGGCATGATCTACCGGGGTACCCGCATCGACCGGGAACCGTGGAAAGCCACTCAAGAAGGCTTGGATATATTGCTTAAAGATTTGAAACTCAAAAGCGAACTGGACTTGCGTGGCCCATCGAAAAATCCGTTTTTGCTGAAAAAGTATGGCGTAAATGTAGTGGCAAAAGCTTATCAGGGCTACATGATCGGGCTGAAAAAAGAAAAGATCCGCAAGATGACCATTGAGCTGTTGAAGCTCTTTACTAATCCGGATTTTTACCCCGTATATGTGCATTGCGACGGCGGAGCTGATCGCACCGGAACATTGATATTTTTTATCGAAGCCATTCTGGGGGTAAGCGACAACGACCTGTTGCTGGATTACGAATACACCACATTTTTCGGCTACCGCAACCGCAAAACCAAAGAGATGAAGCCCTTTCTGGATATGATACAAAGCAAGCCGGGCAAAAACATGGCGGAAAAAGCGGTATACTTTCTGAAAGAAGAAGGTTTGACCGATGACGATATAAACAAAATTCGCAACTTACTTATTGAGAAAAATAAATAATCAGGAGTTTTTCTATGCGGGATGAAAAAAGATGTTTCAATGCGGGGCGCAAATCAAGTTTTACTCTGATCGAATTGCTGGTCGTGATCGCCATAATTGCTATTCTGGCAGCCATGTTGCTGCCCGCACTTTCGGCCGCGCGGGAGTCGGCAAAAATGTCGTCATGCTCCGGCAGCATGAAGCAGCTGGGGTTGGCGTTCAACCAATATATAGCTGACAATAAAGAGTATGTACCCAACAGTTCCGGATACAAAAACAGCAGCGCACAGGGCAATACCACGACTAAAGGCCCGTCCTATTGGTCGCGCGGATTTTTGAATTACAAAACAACATTAAGAAACTATTTCTGGCACACCCAGCTCATCTGGTATATGGATGAAGCCCTTAACGCTATGTCCTGTCCGGCAGTCCCCCAAAGCGCAACTGCCAGCAATAAAGCTACTGATATAATGGGTTCCAGTTATGGCTATAGTGGTATCTTGAGCAGTCCGGGACCCAATTTCGGCGGCGAAGTCGGGCATGTTATCGGCGAACTGGAAGAGCCTTCCGATACCGGTGTTTTTTCGGAAACCAAAGATATCACCGGGAACCGCTTTAAGATCAAACCATCTTGCAATCGCGATTACAAAGATGGTTACAAAGAGATGAACAACGCTCACAAAAATAACAAGATCGGTAATGTTGTATCGGCAGATGGTGCGGTGCAGGTTCGTAAGGCAGTTGATGCTGTCACTACGGCAAATATTGATTGGGTAAAAAGATTTTATGATATAAAAAAGGAGGATTGAAATATGTTGAGCAACAGAAAATTGTTGGCGGCTTTGCTGGCTGCCGGTATTGGAGCTACGGCGTCTGCCGGAATGTTTGAACTGTTTGACAAAATGCCCATCAACGGCAAACTGCGTACCGGGGCGGAGTTGATCAAACCCGGCGGGCAGGATGGCATTGGAGCTTTGAAAATCACCGGCAACGGCAAAGGCGCTCAATACGGTTACAGCTATTGGTTCAAAGTTGAACCGGGCAAAGAATACGGCATGAGCTTTGCTTATGCTGCCAGTGCCAAATTGGGGCTCCCGGGCAACGGTGCTGCGCTGGTGATGCTCAACTTTGCCGATAATAAGAAGGTTGTCAACCCCAAAAACACCAAAAGTTTTGCTCTTGCCCCCACCCGCGGCGAATGGAAACACCGCCAGATAAAGGCAGTTGCTCCGGCAGGGGCTGTGTGGGGCGAAATGGTGATCCGCCTTATCAAAGTACCGGCAACAGAGCATATTATTATAGATAACTTCCGCTGGGCACCCACGGCGGGCGATAAAAACTTTTTCAATGCCCGCAAGCTGGATACGATTTTTGACAACTGGGTGTTTCTCGGACAGCAGCACTTTGAACACTATATTCTCGGCAAAAGTGCCAAGGTGGTCATGGAGTGGAAAAAAGCCAAAGCCGGTGAATCCTTTTTGCAGATCAATGGCGACGGCAAAAAGATGCAGTATCCATTCAAGATCGAAAATCTCACCGTTACCGGCGACCGCAACTACCGCTTCAGCTGTTGGATCAAGACCACCAAGCACTTTAAAAGCGGTATCAAGATGTTTATGTTTACTTGCTACGATAAAAAAGGTAAAGTTCTTGGGCAGCCCCGCAAATCGGTGTGGTTCACTAACGGCGAGTGGCAGGAACTGGTCTTTGATTTCACCACCCCGGCAAAAACTGAAAAACTGGATATCTGGTTCAACTTGCGGCATTTCCCCAAAGAAGCCGAAATCTGCATTGACCAGCTGAAGTTTGAAGAAGGCTCGGTAGGTCCCGAAATGCGTCAAAGTTTTGAACCATCGCAAAAGACTATGACCATAGCCTGTCCGGTGCTGGGCGATCTGGGCGAAGACAGCGTAGTAAAAACGGTTTATACCATTACTGATAAATCCGGTAAAACGGTTAAAGTTATTGAAGATAAAAGCTACAAACCTTTGACTATCAAAGTCGATGGATTTGCCGACGGCGAATACCGCATCAAAGCCGATGTGCATTTGAAGTCCGGTAAAGTTATGAGTACCACGCCCCGGCGTTATGGTATTTACAAAAATCCTTACTGGGCAAACAATAAAATTGGCGAAATCGCCGATAGTGCTGCTGCCCCCGCTCCGTGGAGAGATTTGACTCTTGCCGGCAACAGCGTGCAGACCTGGAACGGTAAGTTTGATTTTACTCCCGCCCTGGGAATCAGCCAGATAACCGATAATTCCGGCAATAAACTTTTGAAAAATCCCCTTACTTTGACCGTCAACGGCAAGGCTGTTCAAGCCGCAGGCAAGATCCAGTGGAACTTCGGCAAAGCCCGTACTTCGGCAACCGTTCCCGTTAAAGGCGAAGGCTGGAGCGGCAAACTTGATATGCAAATCGACTACATCGGTTTTGTCCGTTATGGTATTGAATTTGACGGTAAATCCAATGTTATCAACAAGTTTAATGTAAATTACACTCTTAACGAAGCCGAATTCATCCACCGTGCCGACGCCAGCTGGTCGGATGTGGGTGCAGTGGACTTGACCGCCAAAAAATCTTACACCACCAAACACCGCTACCACGAAGTGATTTTCGGTTCGGTCGATCGCGGTCTGATCTGGTATGCACCCATGCTTTACCCTGCCGGAGATGACTTTGACAATGTGGTTACTTCCGCTGATATCAATGGCGAATTTGTTATGAGTCTGGTCAATAAGCCTTTGAAACTTAATGGTAAAGCACACAAGATGGAATTTGCCATTTGCGCATACCCCACCCGTCCGGCGGGGGATAACTGGAAGAAGCTGCGTTTCCGTGCCGGAAAGAAATACCGCAACTTTGATGTAATGAGCAGTATGAAGTCCATGGCATATTGCGGGTTGCCCGCCAGCCGGGATGATAAACTTACGCAGCATCAGCTTGCCAATATACCCGAAGGCGGCGTGATGACTCTTTATCAGATACCTTTTTATATAACAGACTTTATGCCCGAGTTCCGCTACTTTGAAAAAGAGTGGACAGGTTATCCCGCCCGCTACTACAACCTTAAAGCGTGGAAAAATGAACCTAACGCCAAGATGCGCAAGTGTGATCCCCGGGCAATGCTCTGGCATGATCTCTATTGCTACATGATGTACAATTATCTCAAGAAATTCCCGTGGGGCGGTTTTTATTACGATTGCTACGGCTCTGACCTTTACAGCAAAAACGGTGTAAGTATGCACCCCACATTTGAAGTCCGCAAGTTTCACGAAAGAGTTTACTTGACCGGCAAGAGTGTCAATAAGGATTTCTTTACTATTACCCACATGGGGGCGCAGCAGGGATGCACATCCATGCCCTTTACCGATGTGGCGCTTATGGGCGAACAGTACCGGGCACAGTGTATGCAAAACGATTATGTGCTGGACTTCCTTACTTTGAACGAATTCCGGTTTGAAAATGCGGTCAACATGGGGCCCGACCGCATGTTCCTGCCCCAGTACCGGCAGGTGGATAAAGTCAACAGTCCGGTGCTGGCTGCCCACAATGTGGCGTTGGCTTTTGCCCACAAAAATATGCTTTACCCCAGCTGGATCAACGATAAAGTCAAGATGGCGTGTTTGAACAAAATTAACGATTTCGGCTTGGAAAATGCCACCTTCCGCGGTTATTGGGAAAAATCCAACCCCGCCGGAATCACCGGCAGCAACGACAAAGTAAAAATCAGTTATTACAAAAATGATAAGGGCCTGTTTATCGTGCTTTTGAACAGCGTAAAAAGTAAACAGAGTACAAAAATCACCATGCCCGGAAAATTTGCTTCGGCAAAAGTTTATAACCCCATTGATGACAGCGAAGTGGAGTTTGTCAACAAAGGAACGATCGAGTTGGGAGAGTACGCCGGTAAATTTATTGTTGTAAAGTTCTAACTTCAACCATATAACCAAAGGGAAAAACATGTTGAGTGAAAAAGCAAACTACGCCCATGGGCGGGTAAAGGCTCCAGCCTTTACCCTGATCGAATTACTGGTAGTAATTGCCATTATTGCAATTCTGGCAGCCATGCTGCTGCCGGCGTTGTCGGCAGCACGGGAACGGGCAAAAACGACCAACTGTACAGGAAATTTGAAGCAGTTAGGCATATCAGGCACTATGTACCGGGGAGAAAATAATGGCTTTTTCAATGTTGTAAGCGGTTTGTCCAATCCCAAAGTTATTTCTTATAAAGATTGTACCTGGCCGTGGTATTTCATGAATAACTATGCCCCGGCAGAGCAAAACAGTGCAAACATATTGAATTGTCCGATTACAGCTAAACGGTCAGATACATCGCAAATGTTAGGCGAGAAAACAACAATGGCGTACGGAATGAATTTCGGCGGGTTATGTGCAATTTTTACTGCTGCTTCGCCTGGGTCTCCTGATGTTAAAAGTTCCCTTAATGAAAGTGCCGTGCAACTGCCGGATGCTACTATCTACGCCGGAGACAGCCAGCTGGCAAGCAATCATATTGATTCCGGACATTATCAAATGGGGTCTTATAAGAACGATAAAAACGGGGTAGGGCAGATTGTGGCGGTACATAATGGCTATGCCAATGTGTTAATGGCAGATGGTCATGTAACCATAGCGAAGGGTGCTGTAGAAACAGGTTGGACTTACCCGCATTGCTACGGTGCTACGGGAACCATTGGCAGCAATGCACAATTTACAACTTCCAACAGCAGTTATTTTAACGGAAAGTCCTCCAAGCGTTCCGGCAAGATCCAGTAAGTATAGAGTATGTTGAGAAAGTTTTTAAATATATTATTTGCCGGGTGTCTGGTATTGGGGTACGGTTGCTGTGCAAAAACATCTTCCGTACCGTTCAAGCAAGTTTGGCGTACCGAAAAGCCCTTTACGCTTACTTGCGGCGATTACTCCATAACCACCGGCAAACGTTTTAACGGCAAAGTTGCCGGATTGGCGTTTGCGGGCAGGGAGCTTTTGGTCACTGCCGGAAGCACCCAGCTGGGTACGCTTTATGAAGCACCGTTCCCCAAAGAGAAGTTTGCTCAATACACCATAACAGTCGATGGCGAAGTACCGGCGTTTGTCGATGGGGATATAGTTGGCAGAAAAATCGAGATCCGCCGCAGTTCCGACTACGGCGACCTTAAACTTTTTGCTCATTATACACTTACGCCGGAAGGTCTGACATGGAGCGTGCGTTACAAGATCGTATCCGAAAAACACAAAGCCAAATACTTTTATTTGTTCACTATGCCGTGGAGCAATAAGTTTACTGAATATACTTACCGGAAAAAAGATGTTCAGAAATCCGGCAATTTGCTCAATAAAAAAGCGTGGCTGATCTGCGACGATCTGGATACGCTTTGGCTTTATGCCCCTGAACTGAATGTTGCGGCAGTTACAGAAGTTGCGGGCAATATTCCAACCGAAAGCCGTCGGCACACTTTGTGGGATCTGCCGCATTTTCACAAATACTTTCTGTTTCATGCCCGCCCGGAGTGGAAAGTTGGGTATGAATCGCCAACTTATACATTGAAGATCCGGGCTTTTAATGCCAGTAAAAATGATTTTATTACCCAATCAAATATAAAATAACAGGAGAAAACTATGTTAAAACAACTCACTCTTGCCGCAACTGCGGCGTTTTGCACAGTTGCAATGTCAGCGGAAACTGCCCCGGCAGTTCAAACTCTGCCCAAACAGGGCTATGTAACCATTGCCAGCGGCGATTATACGGTTACTTTCATGCCCAAAAGCAACTACCGCATCAGCGGATTTGCTTATCAGAACAAAGAGCTGTTTATCAGCCGGGGGGCTCCCTCCGGAACCAACATCGTTCCGGCAGCGGCGGAAAAACTTATTTCTGCCAAACTTACGGTGGACGATCAGGTTCCTGCCAAAGTTACTTATGCTCCGGTAAAAGGCGGCAAAGTCGTTTTGGAGCGTGAGGCACTCTTTGGCGATGTGAAGTTGAGTGTAAAATATACGCTGACTCCCGCCGGATTGACCTGGAGCTGTAAATATAAGCTGGAAACAGCCGCCAAAAAGCCCAGCTATTTTTATTTGAACACCATGACTTGGAGCAACAAGTTTGACGAATATTTTTTCAGCAGTAAAAGTGTGAAAAAATCCGGCAAACTCACCAGCTCCGGCAGCTGGGCTATCAACAGCGATGTGGAATATATGGCGGTGTACGACTCTGTTAAAAAAGTGGCGGCTGTTACCAAATTTGTTACTCCCATACCCGGCGAAATGCGGAAAAGTTCCATCTGGGATCACAAAGCGTATCACAAATACTTTTTGATGCACAAGCGGCCGGATTGGAAAGCCGGGTACGAATCTCCGGAGTATGTCATAGCTTTCAGTGCAGTCAATGCCGAACCCGGCGAATGGCAGAAAAAGGTTGAAGAATCTGTAAAATAAAGCTCTGGTCCCAATGCGGGTAGGTAGATAAAAATGACAGATATACCTGTGCATTGAGAATTTTTTCAAAATTTGAATGGCATTTATCTTTTTGCTCCGCAAAAAGATAAATGCCGGTAAAAGGTTTGGAAAAAAGGGGTGGAGTTCCG
>JAFVQX010000071.1 GCA_017504585.1 Lentisphaeria bacterium | reverse complement strand
CCGGCGACGGCGGTGCCATTGATCTATTGCGGGATCATAGCCATTGGTTTTGCCTGTACGGTGCAAGTTGCGGCGCAAAAATTTGTGCATCCGGCGACGGCATCGATCGTGTTGAGTACCGCGTCGGTCTTTGCGGTGATCTGGGGCTGGTGGCTGCGTAATGAACAATATTCCTGGCAGAATTTGCTGGGCTGCGCTCTGATTTTTGCCGCAGTACTGCTGGTGCAGCTGCCGTTGACCAAAAGTGATGAGTGAAGCTTGCTTGCCGACAGCAGCCGCGGCTTTGTGCCGGAATGCTGCGCTCAAAGAAGCCGCCGCTCAATGGGGATTTGGCGGCAAGAGCCATCTGGCACGCCTGCTGAAAAAACACAATATTAAGGTTTGCAATACTTTGCACCGGGGCTGATATGCTGCATTTGAGCGCTTTTTTCCATAAAAACCTGCCGTGGCAGTTGTAAAAACAGTTTAACGGTTGTAAATTATATAAAAATGGTTTGTTATCAACTCTGAATATAGTACGGGATTATGGAAAACTCTGAAACTCGCCACTGGAAGCTCAACCTTGCCATGATGTGGTTTTCGCAGCTGATGGTCATCACCGGTTTTGCCGGAGTGATACCCTTCATACCGCTTTTCTTCAAAAACATGGGTATCACCGATGAGGGCGAATGTGGTATTTATGTATCACTTTTTGCCTTTTTCAGCAGCTTGGCGTATGCGGTTTTTCTGCCGATCTGGGGCACGCTTTCTGACCGTTACGGGGTCAAGATCATGCTTTTGCGGGGTACATTCGGTACGGCATTTATCTTTCCGATAATGGGTTATGTGGAAAATGCGTGGCTGTTGATCGCATTGCGTTTTCTTACGGCGGCGTGTGCCGGTACTACGGCAGCGGCACATGCTTTGATTGCCAAAAATACGCCTGACAACCGCATGGGCTTTGCCATGGGTGTATTCAGCACCGCCTACTGGTGCGGTATGATGCTGGGCAATGTGGTGGGCGGTCTGGTGGTGCATTACTGGGGATTTGCTTCGGCATTCTGGTTCTGCGGCATACTCTATTTTATTGGCGGTATTGCAGTATTGTTCGCCAAAGAAGACTGCAAACCGGTGCTGAAAAAGAAACAGCCCAAAACCCATTCCAGAGTGGGAGTCCCGCTGCTGCCGTCCTTTACCGTTGCAGTGTGGTTGTGCCTTATCATGTTCCTGATCAATGCATTTGCCCGCTCATTTGAAGGCAATTATATAGCAATGCTGGTGGATCAGTTGACCGACAAACCGGCTTATTGGACCGGGGTCATAAGTGCCTTTGTATCGGCGGGAGCATTGGTTTCCGGAGCGCTCTTCGGCTACCTTGCCGACCGGATGGATCCCACTAAACTGGTGGTACCGGCATTGGCACTGGCGGGGGTATTTCTGATAATTCAGGCCACGGCAGACAATCTGGCGGCATTCGGTATATCCAGAACATTGATGTTCGTTACCGGCGGCGGATTGGCACCGATCTACCAGAAACTCCTTTCCAACATCACGCCCAAACGCAAACGGGGTGCGGTCTTCGGCTGGACAAGTACCTTCAACGGCATAGGCAGTATGGCGTCAACGCTGGTGGCGGGGGCACTTATCAGCTTTATCGGCACCAGAGGTATCTTTATGACCGGAGCGATCCTCACATTCCTGCTGATACCCGTAATTATAGTAATGATGAACAAAATCACCAGTTCCAGCTACTACCGGGCAAGAACAGCCGCCAGATAAAGGTTGATTGTTTGACCATGTTCCCAATACCCGTTTGCTAAACAGCAAAGATATTGGATCAGTTTTTTTCAAAACTTAAAGGGTATTTATCTATTTGCAGAGCAAATAGATAAATACCAATAAAAGGTTTGGAAAAGGGTGATGGGGTTTGGGGAAGAGGGAAAGAACCTTTCCTGAAAAGGTTTTTCCCTCTTCCCCAAGACTTCCACATCAACCTTTATCAGAAACAAAGCTGTTTATTTCTGTATCACCGGCGGGTTGATGATATATTCTATATCGTAAGGTATCAGCCGGTGTATGGGGCGGGCTTGCGGATTACGCATTCTTTCCAGCAGCACCGGGAAAGCCGCTAAAAGCAATCGGGAAGTTCGGGCAGAGCGGACCACGCTTTCGCCGGGGAACAACTTGGGATTTCCCCAGCGATCTTCTGCACTTACAAGTTTCATATCCCATGGATAATTCGGCAAAAACTCCTGATAGCGTTTCCGCAATTCCTCGGGTAATCTGCCGTAATGGATAAGCACTTCCGGTTTAGGGTGCATTTTCTGAAGACTTTTCAGAAAGATCATGGCGTTTTTGTTCCAGTCCCAGCCGTCGTGATAACGCACCCGGTCGCAGGGCAGAAACTCCAGAGCCAGCTCCCTTTTGATCTTGTACCACATCTTTTTAAGTTTGTCGTTGTAGCCATCGGTAAAGCCGGAAAGCTGCAAAGCTATGCGTTGGTAACCTGCCTGCTGAAAATCTTCCGCCAGGCGTCTGACAGCTGTTTCGGTATCAAAATTCACATAGCTCAACTCCGGTGAAAAAGGTAAAATACTGGTGGAAACAAAGGGTATGCTGCGGGAGTTGAGAAAACTTATAAGCTGTTCTCTGATAGTGCCCTGCCAGAAGATCAGCCCGGAAAAGCGGCTGAAAAAATCTTCCGGCAGATTCCGGTCAGAGTAATTTTCCACATGGAGCATCACCGGCTGAAAACCGCATTGCTTTATCAGTTCCCGGACCTCGTAACTGTCCTGCAGCAGATCATCCTGATTGTTCTGATAGCGGACAACTATACCGATCACACCTCCGGAAAGTGCAGTGCGGTTTATCAACATGCCTTTGCAGCCGCCGAAGGTAAGGATATTGAAACTCTTCAAAAGTTTCAATGCCAGCGTTACAGGCTGCTTGGCAACATCGTATATTTTCATAAGCTGCTGCGAATTGGGCAAATGCTCCTGCCAGACGCCCCGCCGGATGGCGATTTCGATTTCAGCGGCGATCCTTCGGTATTCAGCCTTGCCGGATGCTTTTTTCATGAACAGCCAACTCCCGAAAACTTACTTTATTTCTTCCAGCGAAAGATCATCCACCCACACCGTGCCGCTGGCGAAGAGCAATCTCGGCAAAACCCGGGTATCGGCTACATTTTCAGCAAGCATATCTGTTACAAACTCACTGCTGACAGCAAACCAACCACTGGTGCCCTGCGGTTTGTTTTTCTTGGGGAAAAAGCGGTTATTATTGTCCCGCAAAATCAAAACAAAGCCGCCGTTAGCATTGTGGGGAACTACATTTTCCATTTTCACCATGCAGCTCAAGCGATAACGGGTATTGGGTTTCAGTTTGGGCAAAGTGAACCAGACAAAGTTCCCTTTATCATTGCCGGAAACGATTTTCAATGAGTATGGGGCACTGTAAAAAACCCTGTTATCCAAAGTACAGTAGGATTCTTTTGTATTGAATTGAGCCCATGCCACATGTTTTTTCAACCGCCAGATACGCCTGTTCTTTACATCAGTTTGGGTTTGAGAATTAAAACTGCCATCGTAAAAAAATTCTTTTGCCGGTTCCAGCAGCCGATAGAAGTTATCTACATCATGAAAACCGGAACTTTGAGAACTCAAAACATACATTTGCGTATAATCATCCACCTTTTCCAGATTGCGGTTGCGGGCAAAATTTACGGTTGCGGAATTGATCTTGAAATCTTTTAATGATTTCATGGGGATCGTAAGTTCTATATCAAAACCCTGTCCGGTGCGGACTGCCTTTACTTTGGCATTGGAATTCCAGTTTATATCAGTTGGCGGCCGTTTTCCGACACTTACGCAGCGGTAATCGGTCAAACAACCCATGCTGTTGATCACGAAATGATAATAGTTTTTGCGGTCGCCGGAAGGATTGATAAAAAATTCCACTTCGTTATCCCGGTAGGTTGCCGGATCATCAAATTGGCGTTTTACGGCAACAGTTTTATCCATAAAGGGTTCAGTACATTGGAACTTGACCAGCAAGTTCTCCTGCTGCCGTTTTACTGAAACCATCGTGCTTGCCGGACTCTTTTCCCCGTCAGCGGGCTTCAGGCTGTTAAGCATAACAACTCTGCCTTCAACAAGCTTCATAACATTGGCGACCTGATTGCGGGTTTGATATTTTTTTGCCTCCTGATGCATGGGAATCATAAATTCCCGCCGGAAAAGCTCAATGCGTTTGCGTTCAATACTGCCGGGGGCTGTCAGACTGATTGCCCGGTCAAAGCGTTTTTCCAGTTCAGCACGCTTGGCACTGCTAAAGATATTGTTCCACAATTCCTGTTCCGATGGCATACTGTTGACCGGCCCGGCGACAGTTTCAACTACCCTGCCAACTACTTTTCTTATCCAGAGGCGTTCAAAATCCTCCATTAAAGATTGCATTTCTCCGGCAGCCTTGCCATACATGAGCAGATAGTGTTCACGCATTATGGCTTTATAATCGGCGTTTTTGTTCCATGCAAGTTTGCTGAATATGTAGTAATTCATGGCGTAGTAAAGAAATCTGTCGCAGTTCGATGCCATGTAAGCCCCGAACAGATGCGGGAGAACTTGCGAGTAATATTTGCCCACAGCCAGCGGCGACGGTGCCGGAATACCGGGCATTTGATTACCATGAACTTTATACATATAGTTCCAGGTTGCAACCGGCTGCTTCAAAGCCTTATGCCACGCAGCAATACCGACCGGACGGCTGGTCAATGATCTGCCGTCGGGGGTCAATGCACCGGGAGTACCGTTATTATTCCACGCCCCGGTATCGGCAACCATAACTTCAATATTATCGGGCAATTCGATATCCGGCACCATATAATAGGGGAAGTATGCCATCATGGATATCTTGCCGGGGATATTTTCTTTTTTAAGCTGATTTGCCCATTTTATTACCTGTTTCCAGATCATGTCGTTAAGTTTTTCCGGGGTATCGGCTTTCTGCTGACAAGTTTTGCAGCGGCAGAGGAAAAAGCCATCCTGCGGCATAATATCCACCCGGCTGTCCCGGAATGTATAAGGCGTCCAGCCGGGTTTGCCGTTGGGCAAAGTTATATTGCGCGATGCAGCACTCTTGCCGGTCAGATAGGCTTTGATATCCTCATAAATAACATCCACTACCGGACTCGACCAGCAGATATGACCGGCAAACATGCCCTTTTTGCTTACCCGCCGTTTACCGGCATCATCCATGGCAAAATATTCCGGATGCGAATCTGCAAAGCGGTCAAGCAGCCGGAAATTGATCATCCCGTGATTGGCAGGGAAATAAGCCGTTTCCATACGCAAACGGTAAAAGTTGAGAGTTTTGGCTGGCAGAATTTTTTTATCGCGGTCTTTGCCCTCAAAATAAGTTCCGTCCCAGTAAGTGGAATATTTACGGTACAAAAGATCGGGGCGGTCAAAAATATCACACTCCGGTATATTTATGGAGCGTTTTTCGGGAATGATCGTGCCCAGATCGCCGGGGAAATAAAAGCGGCACCCGGCAAAGCGTTCCAGAAAATCATAGACCGCAAACAAACTGCCCCGCTCATAAAGTTGATCCCATACTCCGCCCAGCATAGCCCTTTCAGGATCAACAGCGGGGTCATCCCGTCCGGCAATCAGAATATTTTTGCCGAATGTTTTGATGTAAAATCCATCCCGTGCCAGAGCAGTTATATTGATATTTTTACTGCGGGCAAATTCGCCATCGCCCACAAAAATATTGCAGCCATTGCCGGGTTTATCACTGATTTTTATATTGCAATCAAGTATTTGCGAAAGAAATTTTCTCAATTCTTCTGCGGCAAACCGGGTAACTTTTCCAACTTGCGGTGATACAACAATAAGCGTATTCTTGCCGGTCAGGACTGCCGCACTGTTTTTATTGACAGAAATTTTACGCTCCGGCCGTTCCCAAGTCGGCAGTTTACCTTTTTCCACCGGAACTGGTGCGGCAGCAATACTGACAGCTGCCAGCAGAATAACTGAAGAATAAAAAAACTTTATTTTCATATTTGTACTCCCAATTTTATCTTTTATAATAATCGCCGGAGGTGCACCCCGGATAATAAAACGCCGCATAATAAGATTCCGGGTGGGTAGACTGAGTCGGCAACGCTTTTTCTGTCCAATACTCCACATGCCAATCGGCATGCAGTACATTGGCTCCGTTGGCATGACGCAATCCGAAATTTGCACCAGTCCAGGCTATAGAGTTATTACTAACAGTATTGTTATCTTTGCCGGAATCCATAAATACCATTAAAGATGACGGAAAATTGATCTGCCCGGCATTGATCGGAGGATTATACCCGTTGATCTGTTTATCAGCGGTCACTGACGGCGTAATATAAGCATTTTGCGAATAACGGTAATAATATCCGGGCGTGGCATTGGCTTTCGGAGCCTCGACCGAAGGGCACATGAAGGTACTGACCCGCACTTCGGTTGCAGATATTACCCGATAACCGCCAATCACCTGATAGTCATTTTTATATACATTCCCGGTTGGCAGATAAGCTCCAAGACAGCCGCCGTTAGTCAGGCACGATCCCATCAATGGATTCCACGCCACATTGCCGGGGGCAGAATTTATATTGAAACAAAAGTAATCGTTGTTATCGCCCAAATACATACCGTAAGCGATCCCCAGCTGTTTGAGGTTGCTGGTACAGCTGGCGGTGCGGGCGCGCTCCCGGGCAGCCGACAATGCGGGCAAAAGCATCGCCGCAAGGATGGCAATGATGGCGATAACCACCAACAGTTCGATCAAGGTAAACGGCTTTGTTCGAGATTGTAACAAATGTTTATTCATAACTTTCCCCTTTGCATGGTTGATTATTTGTTTGTTTTGAATTTTGTGAGCAATCAAAGTACGGCGGCACATCGCGGGCAATCTCGAGCCTTGCTTCAACCCTGCACCTCGGTCGAGTACAAAGGTACACTCCCTCGGGCATGGCATTGCAAAACTCGACATTGCCGCACGCTGTATCCACCGGCGGCTCGCTATGTTTTTGGAGTCTTTGACAAATCATAACTTGTGTGATATATCTATAATTGTAAATGATATGATTCAACACTTCATGCTCGCAAAATTTGAGATATTACCGATTATTTGAAACTCCTACAATAATATAGTAAAAATACCGACTCTTTTCAAGAGGGTGGGCCATCAAAATAAACTCTAAAAAACGGCAAGGTAAGGATGTTTTGTATGCCGGATAAAAAGCCGCAAAGCCACAGCCTGCCGAAAACAGCGGCATCGGGACGCTGCCCCAAATAATAAAATAATATAAGATCGGAAAATGCCCAAAAAGTGGCAAAAATGGTGGGACAGGTTATATTATAGTATAATTGGTTCAACTTTAATTTTTTTGCAAGGAGTTTATCATGGCTGACAATCACAATGTTTATCAGAATCCGTTGACCGACCGCTACGCCTCGGTCGAAATGAGCTACAACTGGTCGCCCCAGAAAAAGCACTCCACCTGGCGTCGGCTCTGGGTCGCTCTTGCCGAAGCCGAACAGGAACTGGGGCTGGCGATCACCGATAAGCAGATAAATGAAATGCGCAGTCATCTGGACGATATCGACTTTGAAGCCGTCGCCAAAGAAGAAGCCGAGCGCCGCCACGACGTTATGAGCCACATCCACGTTTTCGGCACCCAGTGCCCCAGCGCCATGCCCATTATCCATTTGGGGGCAACCAGCTGCTATGTAACTGACAATACCGAACTTATCCAGATGCGCGACGGCTTGAAGCTCGTCCGGGGCAAGATGCTCAAACTTTTTGACAACCTTGCCAAATTTGCCATGCAGTACAAAGATATGCCCACACTGGGCTTTACCCACTACCAGCCGGCACAGCTGACCACCGTGGGCAAGCGCTTCTGTTTGTATTTGCAGGATTTTATGCTGGACTTTGAACGGTTGGAAAATGAACTTGCCAATCTGCCTTTCCGCAGTGTAAAAGGCACCACCGGCACCCAGGCGAGTTTTCTGGAACTCTTTGACGGCAACCACGAAAAAGTCCGGGCGTTGGAAAAACGCGTTGCCGAAAAAATGGGCTTCGACAATATAATTGCCGTTTCCGGTCAGACCTATACCCGCAAAGTGGATTACTACATTCTGACCCTGCTTGCCGGTATCGCCCAGAGTGCCTACAAAATGGCTGGCGACATCCGTCTGCTTGCCAACTTGCGCGAAATCGAAGAACCCTTCGGCAAAAAACAGATCGGCTCTTCGGCAATGGCTTACAAACGCAACCCCATGCGCAGTGAACGGGTCTGTTCGCTGGCGCGTTACGTTATGGATCTGCCGGTAAATGCCGCCCATACCCACGCCACCCAGTGGTTTGAACGCACGCTGGATGACTCGGCCAACCGCCGTCTGGTGCTGCCCGAAGCATTTCTGGGTGTGGATGTGATCCTGTCGCTCTTGATCAACATTACCGACGGCTTGCAGGTTTGGCCCGCAGTCATCGCCAAGCGCGTGGCGGCCGAACTGCCCTTTATGGCGACCGAAAATATTATGATGGAAGCCGTAAAAGCCGGCGGCGACCGTCAGGAACTCCATGAAGCCATCCGCGTAAACAGCATGGAAGCCGCCCGCATGATCAAGACCGAAGGCAAGGACAACGACCTGCTGGATCGTCTGAAAGCCGACCCGGCATTTGCCAAAGTTGCCGACAAGATCGACAGTTTGGTCGATCCTCGCAAATTCGTGGGCCGCGCTCCGGAACAGACCGAAGAATTTATCCGCGAACATATTTCGCCCATCCTTGCCATGTATGACTACGAGTTGACCGGTGCCAGCGTCGACTCGGTGAACGTGTAAAACTTTTACGGCATAAACGGAGCAGTTATGCAAAGCAACTTCACCCCGGATGACTCTCCGAACCGTATTCAGCGGCGGCGGAGCGCCGGGGTGCGTGCTGCCTGGATCTGGGGCGGAGTGCTGGTCGCTCTGACTTTGATCTACTGGGCAGTTTATGGGGTGATGGCGCATTTCAGCGATCAGCGCTGGGCAAAGGCGATCAATAAAGCGCTGCAAGCCCGCGATGCGGAAAATGTATCGGCGCTGCTGATCGCCTGCCGCCGGGAAGCCCCCCGGCTGATAAAAACTCCGGCATTTGCTCTCTGGCAGCAGGAATTGCTGAAATTGCAGCAGCAGAACGCCCGCAGAAAGGTGATTTTTGCGCAGAAACTCAAATCTTTGCAGCAGCGCGCGGCTGCCCCCGGGGGAGAAAGTGCCCCGCTGGAGTTGGAGCTGGCAAACGCCGCAAGATATGCTGCCGACGAAGAAGACCTTGCCAGCTTGCGTACTTTGCAGCTGCATTGCGAAACGCTGGCGCGCAGCCGGATGCTTTCGTTTGCTCAAGTAGCAACGCAAGAGCTGGGCAAACTCCAGCAGGCAAAAAGTCAGCTTGCCCCGTTGCGGCAGCAGCATAAGTGGAGCGAACACAGTGCATTGCTCGCCCGGCTGCAGAACAGCTTGCAAACTCTCTCCGGAAGGTATCAAACTCTGCCGGAAGCCGCTGCCGCGGCGGAAAATATCCTTCTGGAACTGCAAAACGAAGCCCGGGCGGCCAAAGCTCAACAACAGGCGATCCGTCAGGAAACAGCCGCATATCATGCCGTGCTTAAAGCAGTCAGCAAGGCAGATATTGCCGCGCAGGCAGCAGAGTTTATGCAAAAATATCCTGCCAGTTGCCGCCAAGCTGTTTTGCAGCAGCTGTTGAAAGATCTGGCGGTGCTGGACAGACCCGGCGATGTAAATTTGCGGAAACGCCTGAATTTGATGGAAGAAAATCTGGGGGCTGCCAAAAAACTTTTTGTCAAAGAACTGAACTCCATCAGTCAAAGCGAGCTGGAAACCGGCTCTTTTGAATTGATTTTAAAAAGCGGCTTCAACGAGTATTTTCATTTTGAAACGCTGGACGATGCCAAATTTTCTGAATTCGATGCCCAAAAAATCTGCCGTATAAAGTTTACGCTGCTGGACGGCAGAAAACTCTATGGCGAATTTACCGCCTCCGGAGTGGGCAAAGTGGATGTGGCGGGCAGCCTTTTTGCCGGAACCATGGTCAACGGTTCGCCCCGGGGCAAACTGCCGGTAAGCTATAAGCAGAGTTTACTGCTCAAGCTGGAAAGCATGTGTCAAAGCGGCAAAGAAGAGCATTTTCCGGAGTTTCTCTACATCCTGCAGCAGGAATTGGATTTGAACAAACTTATCCCCGGAACTTTGCACCGCAAACTTACTGCCGCACTGCGCCTTGCCGAAAGTGTGCTGCGAAGTCCTGCCGGAGAGTTTATTTTTGAGCGCAGTATATTGAGCCGCTGTCTGGAGCTGACACCCCGTTTTGCCGGGTTGGCAATGGTGGATGAACAGGGCAAACTGAACTATTTTTCTGACGGGCGCGACCACCGGCGCACCACGGTCTGGGCGGTGGAGGCAAATTCAAACGCTCTCCCCGCCTACACCATACTGGGTACTCTGGAAAAGCGCTCGCTTAAAGTCAGCAACGTCAGCCTTGTTCCGCCGGAGCGCGTCCGGGTGCTGGCGGTGCCCCAGACCGCTTGCGATATTGCCGGCGAGCTTGCCGCATGGCGCAAACTTGCCGCCAAAGATAAAAACTTCAGTAAACTGCCGGTTTTGCCGGAATTTCTGTCGTGGAAGTGAGTTTACTTTTGCCGCGCAGATTTTTTTGAATTGTTCCGGCGGGGATCGACCCCGGAAGCGCTGCTGCCGGGGTATCGGCTGGCTTTACATTGGGTCGTGCTTGCTGACATATTTTTTTCAACAGTCAACGACCTTACTCGCGTAAGCGAGCAACTTTACTTGCCGCAGGCGGACGATGTTGGGAATTTTTACAATTCATCTGCCTGTTGAGTTTGTTTTTTCCATATCACCGCACAGACCCACCACAAAAGCAGGAGCGGTATGATCAGCCCCAAGTAAGCTATCGGAAAAGAAAAATATTGGTTTTGCATGATCAGATGCTGTGCAAGACCATTTTGCTGTTTACTGAAAGCTATACCGATTTGCAACTGTTGAAAATTCGAAAAAGATGCCAGTACAAAATATACCGCACAAACTGCCCAGCACACCGATTTGGAACGCCCGGCAGCTTTTACCGTCTGTTCTATGGATAGTTGGCGTTGTTCAGTAAATACTCTGTTCAACAGGAAAAATCCGCATATAAGAATGACCGCCACCGCTGTCAGGTGTATAATTGAAACTGCCCGTGATACTGCCATGAGCGAAGCGGCAATGGTTTGTTTTTCTTCAAACGGCAGGCTGCTGCTTATAACAGTAGAGAATTTTACGCTGTTGATACGCAGCATTGTTACAGCAATAAAACCCACGGCAGTTGCCGCAAGCAGGATTTTGACAAATAATCTGGCAAGCGGTCGCGGTTCTGAATCTACCACGGCAATTTGTTTTTGGAGAATAGATTTCTTAATGCCTTGCAATGCCGCTGCGGTGCCAATCAAAGGTATCACATCCCACATCAACGATTGGATACAGAGGATAATGTTTAAAAGCCCTATGTTACTGCCCAGTGTCTTGCTGGTCTTCGGAATTGTACTTAATACAAAATATATTACTATCGAGCTTATCAATAAAATCCATGCGAAAGTCGTGCGTTTCCGGGTAACGCACGAATGTCCCCATATTTCTGATTGAGTAACATTTTCATTGCAATATCTCCGACAAAAATATTCAACACCTGAAATTACCATATATGCCAGCAGAAAAAATAAAACCATGTTTATTATCAACCCGAATTCACCTGAAATAAATTTTTTCGTGTACCAGGATGTATCTCTTTCAGATGTTGGCAGCAGCAAAAAATAAAATGTGTATATTTGTATCAGTATTTTGGTTGCAGTTGCTGCCGCTGCAGCGATCATTAAATGCTTGTAACGCTTGAAAAGCTGCATTGTCTCCATAACAGTTCCCCTTGTTTGTTGTTGACGATGTTGTATGATAACATGTTTTTGTGTATAATGCAAAAAAAATTCAGAAAATTAACTGCAGATTTTTTCATCAACAGAGTGTCGGAAAAGTTGTGTTGCCTCCTGCGATCAGCGTTTTTTGGCATTTTTTTGCTGTTGAGAGTATTCTTTAGCCCGTTTTTTTCTGGCTTCGTCGATGACTTTTACATCTTTGAACATCTTTTTGTTGGAACTCAATATATATTGCTTGCCGCTGGCGGTATCAAGTTTTTTTATGGTGATCTGTTTGGGCTTGATCGTGGGGTAAGGCTCGGAATATTTTTTGTTTTTCAGATAATTGTTGTTAAAGTTTGCCAGCAGTGCCGGACCTTTGTATTTTCCGGAGCGGTTGCCGTCGCGGATAGTCAAGCCGTCGATCAATATGTTGCGGGGCATATAACAGGTGTAGCCGAAGAAGTGTTCGGCACAATGTCTGCCGCCGATGACCGTGGGCGTGCTTGAGGAGTTGGGCGGTATCAGTGTACAGTTGCGGATGGTTATATCGCCGTTCCAGAAACTTCCGTAATCCGGCCGCAGTGTAATAAGATCCCGGGCGTAAACGGTGCTGTTTTCCACCAGCAAATGCCCGTAACCGGTCACGCTGATAGTGCGCAGTATGGAATTTCTGATGGTAGCATTATAGACCCCGCAATGGGCGTCGAACCGGGAGAGTCTGCAGCGGTCGTATTCCAGATTTTTGCAGAAATTCGACCCCATGATGCCCCAGTACTGCCGGTCAAGTATATCGTTGGTCTGGCTGCAGTTTATAAATTTTATATTGGCCGCGCGGCGTATGGATATATCATAAGTACCCGTGGAGGTGGATCGGCTGTTGGGCTTGATGGTTTTGTAAACTTTTCTGCCGGTAAAAACACAATCCTGAACTGTTACATTACAGCAATTACCGATAGTGATAAATCCGCTGTAAGGAAAACTGTGAACTGCTTTCGGTTCAATAACTTTATGCACCAATCCGGAAACCAAAACATTGGAGCGGGTTATTTGCATATTCCTGGCATAATATTGGTGCGCTCCCGGCTCCGCATTGGCAATGGTGGTGAAAATCCCGCCCCGGATCAATAATTGTTTTTTGTCGATGGGGTACACGGTGTTGGAGGTGATTTTTTCAAAATCCCACACCAGCGGGGTGCTTTTATCTATGGAGCCATCCTTATTGACAATGATCATATCAGTTTGGGTGGCGCCTTGGTTGGCATTGACCCCATAGCGGATAAAACGTCTTACATTGCCATTATTGAGCACTACCAGCGATTTTGCTTTAAGCTGTAAGGGCAAACGGTTCTGATATTTGTATAAACTGGTCAAACCTTTGAGTGAATAGCTTTTGAGCCGGGATTTTACAGTAAAAACCGGTTTTTTGCGGTTTTTCACTTTGCGGTCATCAATAATGAATTTGGCTTTGCCGAAATCGGTATCGGTCATAATATTTATCACCCGTTTGCCGCCGCCGATATAATAAGTGGCATTATCCCGGGCTTTGACCGGCAGATCAGCGGAATTGGCAAAGTCGTGGGCGGCAGCAATGGCCAGCTGGTCGTCGTGTTTGCCGTCGCCTTTGGCACCGAATTTTTCGTAGCTGACAAATTCTGCGGTGCTGTCATCAGCAAAAACCGGCAGCAGCCCCGTAACGCATAGAACAAATATACTGAAAAATCGCATCATTATCACACCTCATGGTTATTTGCTTCAACAGTTATAATATACCATTGTGTTGTAAAAATCAATAAATTGCAAGCAACTTTTACAGAAATAAAATTTGCAATAATTTTTTCTCCTTGTATCTTATAGCAAAAACAAAAGGCTCTGTTCCCAATATCGGTTGACTAACAGTAAAGATGTTGAATAAAATCTTTTCAAAACTTAAAGGGCATTTATCTATTTGTGTAACAAATAGATAAATGCCAATAAAAGGTTTGGAAAAGGGTGATGGGGTTCCGTCTTCGCCCTGCGGGCTACGCCGTGACAAGTTGGGGAAGAGGGAAAGAACCTTTCCTTAAAAAGGTTCTTTCCCTCTTCCCCAAGGCTCCCATATCAACCTTTATCGGGAACAAAGCAAAACAAAAATGGAGTTTATCTATGAAAGTATATGTCCAAACGGATATCGAAGGGGTTGCCGGGTTCTGTTTTTTTGAGAACCGTCGCAGCCGGGACTACGAAGTTATCAATCACCGCTACCGGATGTATAAGCTTCTGACTGCCGAAGTCAACGCTGCGGTAAAAGCGGCATTCGATGCCGGAGCCGACGAAGTCGTGGTCAACGACAACCACGGCAGCGGCTATAATATACTCTTTGAAGAGCTTGATCCCCGCTGCCGGATCATCCACGGCAAAAATTGCAGCGGCCCCCATTGGCTGCCGTTTCTGGACAACACTTTTGATGCCATGGTTCTGATCGGTATGCACGCCATGGGCGGCACCGAGTGTGCCATAACGCCCCACAGTTTGTGGAAGGTCAACAATGGCGAACTTTATTTGAGCGAGTGTTCCATGGCAGCCGCCATCGCCGGAGATCTGGGAGTGCCCGCCGTGATGGTGTCAGGCGACGACAAGATCGCCTCTGAAATGCGTTCCAAGATCCCCAATATCGCCATTGCCGAAGTCAAACAGGCTCTTTCGCCCTATCAGGCATGTTCCATGATCCCGGCGGCGGCTTGCGAACTTATTTACGAAAAAGTCAAAGCGGCTCTGAAAAATATTTCTGAAGTAAAACCCTACAAACTCAATGGTCCGGTCACTTTGACTTTGCTGGACAGTGCCGACCATTGCCCGCCTTTGGAAGAGCTGGGCGAACCGGTAACTTGCAACACCATAACCGAAGCATTTTTCAAGTTCGAGCGTGCCATGAAGTGGACAAGTTTTGATACGCTCCAGCCCGACGGATACAGCTATCCGCAATAAGGTAATACCAAGCTGATTTTTAACGTTATCCGAAACAAAAATAACGGGGGTGTTGCAAAACTCAAAATTTTGCAACACTCCCATATTATATTGTTTAAGCTCAAATTTCACCACAGAACGAGTTGTGATAGGCTGAACAAAAGCTTAATAAACCCTCATTCTGCTTTTTGCTCAAAACAAATCTTTGAGCAATGCAAAAAGCAAGTGTTGTGCGGCACACTTTTACCGGCAGCAATATCGTATCCGCCGCACAACCACGGAGGGGATTGCTTTCCCCTCCGTGACCTCCCTTGCTCATTGGGCAGCAACATCCAGCGTAGTTCCTCACGATTTTTAATTAACGGCGGGGGCTACGCCCCCTTAGAGCGATTTTGCAACTTGTTGCAAAATCGTCCTCAAACGCCGGATGGCTTCGCTCAACTCCGGTCGGCTTCGCGGCATTTTGCCGCTCGGTTTGCAGGAATTTATCCTGCAAACTCCCCTCCCATGCGTTCGCGGGGCTGACCGCCCTTGTTGCTGTTGGCAAACGACATCAACAAGTTTTGCAACAGGCTCATTATTTTTGTTGCTGGCAATAGAATTGCTGAAAAGGCTTTTGATGCCGCTCACTCCTGCCGGTGGTATTTTTTGCGGTAGCTGCTTGGAGATAACCCGGTGTTGTTTTTGATAAAACGGGAAAAAGTGTAGACATTGTTAAAACGCAGCATATCCGATATTTCACTGATTTTTACATCGCTTTCGCGTAAATGTTTACAGGCAATAGCCAGCAGTTCGCTTTTTATCAGCATTTTCAAGCTGTTGCAGTGTATGGAGCCGGCAGGTAATTCCCGCACGGCTTTTTTGAAATCACGCCGCAGTTTATAAACGCTGACTTTTAAAAGTTCAGCAAGTGTGTTGATATCACATCGGGCACCATATTTCAGAATTTTTTCCCGGATGCTCAACAGCAGTGGATTTCCCGGCACAAGCAAATCGTTCCGGTCCAAATGGTTCAGCAACGCCTCAAGCAAGGTGTGCATAAGTTCCAGATACATCGGCGAAGATTTATAACGTTTGGTGCGTGCCAATTCCCGGAAATCATTTATGATCCAATCGACAAAAGGATCGTGTGGAATTTTGTATATCCGTTGGGGCTGACAATATTCTTTATCTATTTTGACCTTGAAACTCAGGAATTCAAGGTCGTCGCTCCGGTTGGCAAAGGAGTGTTCCACATTAAATGGCACGATCACAGCATCACCGGCTTTCAGGAGAATGTCATCTGCAGAATTCTGGCAGCGGCAGACGCCGTATAGGATGATCTCTATTTGAGTATAGCTGTGTCTATGCGGACGGATTTTTTCGTTCTTACAGTTCGGACCGTGTCCCCAATAAAGCAGTTCCATAATCAGATTTTGCACTATTTTGGTAAAAAAAAAGTAAAATTTTGCTATTTACAATACACCATTTTTGACTTATAATAAAGTAAAATCAAAATTTTTTTCCATTTTTTTTTAACATTTTGGAGGTTTCCATGAAAAGTAAAGCTAACAGAGCTCGTACTTCAAAAGTCAGCAAGCATTTTACCCTGATCGAATTGCTGGTAGTTATCGCCATCATCGCCATTTTAGCGGCAATGCTGCTGCCTGCTTTGAGTGCCGCCCGGGAAAGTGCCAGAGCGTCGCAGTGTGCCGGTAAATTGAAAAACCTCGGGCTGGCGATCATTACTTATGCCGGTGATAATGACTCAAATATCCCAGCCGGATACCGGGTGGTCAGCGGCAAAGAACAAGCTGGTATAATATTATACAACAGCGACAGTCTTTATTCCACCTTGCGCAGCACTATGATTTATCTGCTGCCTGCCGGCGGGTATTTCCCGGAAGTAGAATCCGCTAAAGCCGCGCTTAATGACAACAATGGTCCGGTTTTCCGCAATATCCGGGATCGGTATTTTCATTGCCCCAGCGATTCCCGCAGTATATTGAATGATGCAAACGAGTTCTGTCTGACCAGTTACCGCTTCTTTCTGGTCAACCGTGCCGGATGCGATTTGGCTCCCGCACAGGTTTACGGCGGGCATCTGGCAGCCCGTACTATTGTGGGGCTGGATCGTCCGGACAACTCACTTTGTGCCGATGTTTTCCCCTGGTATGCCGACAAAAATGATACCGATGCCAACAGAAGGACTTATGGTTACCCCGGAACGCATCCGACAAATTCCAACGCACTCTTTCTGGGGGGGCATGTGCTGAACTTTAATCATAAGGATTTCGGCAAACGCAAGTTGGCTTACGGGGCAAACATCGGTCAATATCTGGATAAAATCGAAGATTGATACAGGAGGGTAATCAAATGAACAAGGCAAAATTTTTCTCTGCATTGTCAGCATTGCTGCTGACGGCACTGTTTACAACTGCGGCACAAGAGTCGCTCAAGCTGCCGGATACGCAAGTACCGACTGAAAAAAATGCGGTCAGCCGGATCGTGAAATTTCCCGCAGTCAAATTCAACAGCGATCAGCGGGTCATTCTCAAAGGACGCTTCTATTATCAACGGCATAAAGGCTCCGGCTGGAATACGGCATCTAGTTTGGCTGTCAACAACAAAAAACTGCGGCCTTTTACGATGGATAAAAAAGTCCGTCTGCTGCGTCGCGGAACTGCGGCAGAGTTCGTCAAAATTCCTCCGCGCGAATGGTGGGATAAACGCTCCGGGTTACTTATATTCTTCGGTGATGACAAAGGTTCTGTGGATAAACGCATTGCTCCCAAAACTGCCGCCGAAGGCAACTGGTATTACCTGGATATAACCGACTTTGTCAATGCCGATAAAGAAAACACTCTTAAAATAACCAACGGTATGCGTGCCGCAGGAAAAACTGCCGCATTTGCTGATTGCCTGCTGATCGCCAGAGATATGGAAATCGTGATCATGCCGGCGGCGGAAGCCGACAAACTGCGTTCAACCCCGGCAAATACTCCGGCCGCCGCCGCACCAGCCCAAGTGGTCAAACCCGCCGCTGTAAACTCCGCCAAAGTGCTTGGCAACGACAATATACAGCTGCCGGAAATGGCGATCGCACCGCAGAACACTCAAACCAGCGGCAGGATCACCTTCCCTGCCGTCCGCCGGGTGGAAGGGAAAGTACCGATCCTGAAAGCCGATATATTTTTCCATCTTGCCAAACCTTCCGGCTGGAACAATTCTACCAGCATGGTGATCAACGGCAAATCGGTCAGCCGTTACAACAAGCAGGGGCAGGAACGCTTGCTCAAACGCGGCAGGTTTATGGAAAGTATTTACGGCAAGCGTGAATGGTGGTTCAACGGCACCGGTCTGCTGGTTTATTTCGGCACCGGCTCCGGCGAAGTCGATAAGCGTATCAAATCTTCCCGCGAGGAAGGTTTTACCTACATGCTGGATGTATCAGATCTGCTCAACTATGTGGAAATCGGTCTGGATGACCGTATTGAATCAGCCAAAGATAACGTTATACAGCTTAACAACGGTTTGATCGCCTCTCCCAAGATCGGAGTGTTGGGCAAAGCTCCGCTGAATTTCAAAAATGCCACTATTATCTGGATGTCCCCTGCAGAGCTGGCAAAGATCCGCCCCCGTCAGGAGTTGGTTTCCACCGCCACAGCACCTGTGGTTGCTACACTCAACGGCGGCGATTTCAAAGTTTCCGTGACCGCAACCGGCGGTCTGGCACTGGAACGCAACGGCGAAAAATATTTCTGCGAAGCGGCATTTTCTTATCCCGGTAAACCGGAAATGAAGTTTGACCGTTTCAGTCTTGATCGAAGCAAAAACCGTGCCGGGTGGAGTGCCTCGGTCAAAAAATCCGGCAACGCTTTGGTCATAAGTGCCCAAACTGCCGATCGCAAGGTTGTCCGCACAGTGAAATTTGCCGGCAAATTTCTGGAAATATCTGACGCTGTCACCAATCTGACCGCCAAAGATCAGCCGCTGATGAGCAAATTTTCTGCAACCGGCACCTTTGAAGTCAAACCCGATGAGCTTTATTTGGCCGGTATGCAGGGTATCACCACCGAAACCGGCTGCGGAGCCAATCCCACACTCTATATCAAAGGAAAAAAATCCGGTTTGGGAGTTATGGCATTGGATGATGCTTTCCGCTGTCATCTGGAACTTGCCCGCACCGGAGCCAATCAGGCTGTTATGCAAAACCCCACCGCATTGGCTGCCAACGAAACTTACACTCAAAAACAACTGCTGATGCTGACAGACAAGGCAGATTATTTTGAGTTTATCAATGCTTTGCGTAAACATCTCAAGCTCAATCATATCCTCCATGGACCGATTACTCTCGGAGGCAGCAAACTGCCGCCTGCGTCTCTCCAATACCGGGTCGCTATGGCAGGTACCAATCCCCAGTGGTTTGAATACGGCGATGTTGCTTCGCTCAACCGTCCCCGCGAAGAGTATATAAGACAGTACCGCAAGAGTAAAGCAATGTACAAAACCCGCCAGCCCCGCACCACCGTGCTGGTTTATACCGAAAACAGCCCCGCTACGGTCGACCGGAACAAGCTGGTAAATCGGGATTTGCTGCCGGAGAACAACGAAAAACCCCTTACCGGCACTTATGGTCAGGTCATCAGCAAAGAAGCTACGAGCGTACTGGATAATTCACCGTGGAAAGACAGTATCCTGCGAGCAGCCGACGGCAGAGCGATCATCGACCTCTACTACTCCGCCGGGCCGGATATGCTTTCGCTGCTGGTCTATCCGTACAACAACAATCACTATCAGAAAGTGATGTTTGAACGCACCAGTTTTTTGCTGGACAAAGCCAATGTGGATGGTATTTACATTGACCAGTTCGCCAACGGTACCATGTACTCTGTGGCAAATTCCCGTGACCGTATAAGCTACGAAAAATGGGACGGCAGAACTGTTCTGCTCAATCCTGACGGCACGATCAAAAACAAACTTTTTGATATAGGTTACGCTTGCAGCAAAACCCGTGCGGATTATATCAGATTTGTTACCAGCCGCGGTAAATTTTTCCTTGCCAACACCCAGCCGGTAACTACTACCGAAGCGGCGGCTGGCGGGATGCGTTTTTATGAATCCGACTCCGAAAACCTCGCTCCTATGCTTTTAAGTACCGGTAAGCCGCCAACCTACCGTTTGCAGGCATTTGCCCAGCTCAGCCCCAGTCCGATCCTGCTGGGCTGCCGCCCCGTGCGGTTCAGCAAGCAGCGCGAACTGTGGCCCAAGATGTATAACCGTGCTTTTATCGGCGGTTTGCGTCATGGTCTGCTCTATGTGCATTACGGCTGGTCGTCGGCACTCAACTGCTACGATTTAGTCAACCACATGTTCCCGCTGACCCCGGTGGAACTGGGCGAAGGGTTCGTTATCGGCAAAGAACGTATCGTTACAGCTGTATCACGCAAATTCATTACCGGGAGCAAACCGGTAAAGATCATCGGTTTTGATGCGGAGGGCAAGAAGTTGGATAATGTGGCAACAGTCAGAAAACTTGCTCACAACAAGTTTGAAGTCGATGTAAAACTCCACGACTGGAACTCCAGCTGTGTGATCGTACTTTCGGGCTATGCCAATGTTGAAGAAGAACAGTCAGATCTAAAAAAAAAAGTTCAATGAATAAAAAAATCAACAATTCAGACCGGGGGCAGAAAGTTTGGTTCGGCCCCACCCGTTCCTGTAAATATCATGATGCGGAGGCGGAGGCTATCGGCAACTGTTACCGCTTCGGTACCCGTAACGGCGAAGGTTTGGCAGACCGGGTACAGGAGTGCATAAAAAATCAGACGCCGTTTTTCCTGAGCGAAATAATCCTCCGCCACAAGTTGCGGCTGCCGGTCGACAAAATGTACGAAGGCTCCATTCCCCCTGCCGAAGTTGCCAGGATCGTTGCTCCTGCCGGGAAACTCTTTCTCGGCCGTCAGGTCATAGGCGAGTACGGCGGGATGCTCTACTGGACAAAAAATTCACTGGGCGAGATAAATTATCCCCGTCTTGCCCCCGCCAAAGATCTGGTGGAAGCCCGCCGCAATTACTTTGATACCCTGAAAGATTACGGCATTAAAGAACGCAAACACGGCTGCGGTCCGCTGATCGGACTTTGTTCGGCAATGATTTTTCCGCCTTACGGCAGTAATGTCTTTGATATATTTTCGCTGGAAATGATGCCCGGTGATCCGGAGCGGCTTTCATCGGCGATCCGCGGCAATACCCGGGCATACAGCAAACCGGCTTTTCATACTTTGATCGCCCATGGCTGGTACGGCGGCGGTTTGTGGGATGAAATCTATTTCAAACGCTTGAAAAATGCTTTCAACTACGCTTATATAGCTGGTTTTGACGGTATTTTCAGCGAGTCCGGACATTTCGGGTTCAAAGGCTATGGCAACAATGTGGAGCGGTCCGACAGTCAAGCGATCCGTTTCCGCCAAATCATGAAAGATTTCCGCAAATTTTGCGATACCGACCGCCGTCCGTGGAACGGGCCGGAAACGCCTATGGCATTTATGCAGGGCAATCTTGATGGTTTCCCCGGCTTGTGGGCAAGCTGTGTTTGGGGGCAGTTTGACAACCCGGCGTTTGCCTGTGGCGATGCCGAAAGAGGCTGGGAACTGACCAAAGCTGTTTACCGTAAACGCCCGTGGTTCGACAATATGCTCCGCGGCAATAATGACAACTCCGGTCAGGTGCCTTGCGGCATGTACGATATTGTTCCGGCAGATATACCTCTGGAACAGCTCAAACGTTATAAACTTCTGGTGATCCCCGGCTGGAACACCATGACCGATGAGCTTTACAGCAAGCTGCAGCAATATGTTGCCAACGGCGGTACGCTGCTGATGTCTCTGGCGCAAATGCGCAGCAACATTCGGCGCGATGAGCCGATAAAACTTTACAAAGAGGGGGATTTTTCCGAACTTTTCGGCGTAAAACTTTCGCTGGATAAGTGCGTGCGGGTCAATGGGTTGAAATTTTGCAAGCCGGACTCTTTCGATGGCAGATTGCTCTGGCCGGATTGGACAGATTTCTGCGACCCGAAGTTTTCGGAAAGCGATTTTATGGCAGCATCGCTCCAAAGTTCAGTTGCCATAAATATCGCCGAAGCCTCCAATAATTTTGACGGCAAGCTGGACAGTGCTGCCGGAAAAGTTCCGGTTTTGCTGGAACATACACTGGGCAAAGGCAAGGCTTTTCTGATCAACAGCGTGGAGTTTGCCGGCAGTAAGAATATGTTTGATTTCTGCCATTTGGTGCTGTCAGAACTTATGCGTGCAGTACAGCCGGAGGAGCTTGATGTATTACATTCAGAAAATATCCGTTACGCCAAGTACGGCAAAACTCTTTATGTGACCAATCTGGATTACGATCTGGATGGATTTTTCAAGGTCAATGGTAAAAGTTATCAACTGAAACCGCAGGAATTGCGCAGAATTGAACTTGATTAAAAAAAATATCATATTCAGGAATCTTCTGCTGATGTTGGCATATTTGCAGATTGGCTCAACCTCAGCAGAAGTTCAGCCGGCACGTTACATTCGCAACGAAGCGGTTGTAACCAGAGTGGAAAAGGCGGCGTTTGACCAGCTGTTCGACCATCCGGCGTGGAGAAAAACCCCGGCGTACGATTTGCTGATCAATGCCCAGTCTGCCAATGACATCCGCGTTCTGCCGCAAGAAAGAGCTTCCATAAAATATCTTTATGACCAAAGTTATTTCTATATCAAAGCTGATCTCGCAGACAGCGACATTGTCCAGCAAGCCGCCCAATCCGGTGGTCACCTGTATATGGAGGGGGATCTGCTGGAAATTTTTATAAAAGTTCCGGGACAACCCTATTATTGGGAAATCTACGGAACACCACATCAACTGCACACCGTTTTTTACTATTCGCAGCCAGGCAAGGTGCCTGCTTCACTTGATCTGAGTACCGGAGCAACACCGATCCGGGTCGCCGCCCGGCTGAATGGTTCGCTCAACGACCCGTCCGATGTGGACAAAGGATACAGCATATTACTGGCGATTCCGCGCCGTGAACTGGAAAAAAACGGAGTTGAATTCACCTCTGGCAGCCAGTGGATCA
Source organism: Lentisphaeria bacterium (assembly GCA_017504585.1). Taxonomy (GTDB): domain Bacteria; phylum Verrucomicrobiota; class Lentisphaeria; order Victivallales; family Victivallaceae; genus SIG78. The sequence continues at coordinate 19,947 of JAFVQX010000071.1, read as the reverse complement.
TATTGACAGGGCGATACAATTACTCCCGCTATCTGCCGCTGTGCGAGAAATCTGCTTATCCTCAGTGCAATATGAACTTTCATGACGAAAAATATTACGCCCGGATAAGGTTTGAACAATGAATATGCGCTTAAAAATGCTCCGGACAATATTTCTGCTTATTTGTTCATCATCAGTCAATGCAGCCCCTCAGATACTGCCGCAGAAAATAGAGTATAATCAAACATACGAACTGTTTGAACAGGCACACGCTGCCGACGACCTTAATATGGCTCCCCCGGAAAAAGCCTTTGTGAAATTCAAACGGAATGGCAATATGCTGAACATTGATGCAGCAATGTGCGATCTGGATTGTTACAACCACAGCACAGCCCCCCAGCAGGTGCTGCACTTCAAAGGTGATGCGCTGCGTTTATATCTGCAACCGGAAAACGATAGCAGATTGTTTGAAATACAAGTGGACTGCAACGGAAAAATAGGCGCATTTATGCATTGGGGCGCCGGCAGGATATTCTATCCGGAAAATGGCAAAAGTGCCTTTCCGGAGTTCCGTGCAACAGCAGAAAAAACTGCAAACGGCTGGCACTGCAAAATGTATATACCACTGGAAAAAGCTGCCCAACACCTGAATTTGCCGCCCGATACAAGCTGGAAAATTATGCTGATACGTTACAATTACGGCAAAAATCATCCCCGGCGAGATGTATCAGGCTATCCGCAATTTGTAAATGTTCCGGATATTTTACGTTTTGCCCTGCTGCCGCTGCACAATGTTCCTTTTGCCCAAGCCAATTTCATGCTTGCAGAAATCGAACTGTGGAGTGCTGAATAAACAAGTTCGCTTTGCCGGGAGGGGGTTTTTACCCCTCCTGAAAGCACTCTTTTGCACAATTATCCTAATGTGATTTGATTTTTTTTGCATTTTTTGCGGTATAATGCCTTTTTTTTAATTGCAATATCAAATTTGCTGAATTATCTTGTTTGTCGTACACAACTGAAAATTCTAAAAGAAAGGTTTGAAAAATGAAAAAATTTTCAATTTTTATGGCGGCTCTGTTCGGTTTTTCTGCAATGGTCATGGCTGATAACCTCGTGCAGAATGGCGAATTTGAAAAGCTCGATAAAAAAGGCAGACCCGTCGGCTGGACAGCAAGTGTCAGCAAAGGCGGCACCATCAAAGCCGCTGCCACCGGGGCTCCTGACGGCGGTTCGATAACTTTTACTTTGCCGGAAAACGGCAAATTCGACCTCCGGCAGCTTATGACCAATGTGCTTAAACCCAACACCAGATACGAAGTCAGCTTCAAGGTGCGGGGCAAAGATTTCAAAGCCGCCAATCTGGCAATGATCTTTATCAACGAAGGCTGGACCAAAAGCAGCGGCATCCGCAAGATCGCCGTTACCGACCAGTGGAAAGAGTACAAAAGTGTAGTCAAGACTCCGGATTTCAAAAAACTTGTTTCGCTGATTTTTTACAGCACCAAAGCCACCGGCACCATTGAAATTTGCGATGTGGAAGTGGAGCTGCCGGACAACGACTGATTTTTCAGTGAACCGGTTCCCGGGGTAAGACCTTTGCCCCGGATTTTTTTTGAGGATATATTGTTTATGTTGAAGATCGAGAAAAATTCTCTCATTGTAAATTCGCAGAAGTTTGCATTCCCGGCGGTGCGTTTGAGTATAAATTCTCAAATCTACACCTTTTCCGGCGAAGGCAAAACCATCGGCAAGCTGGCAAGAGAGTACACCGCAAATGGTGTGACCATTCAGGTCAAAGTCGAATTGGTGCACGAAAATCTGCTCCGCAAATATGTAAAAATCTTTTCGGAAAAGCTTCTCCCCACTCCGGACTGGGTGGAAGTCGACCGCCAGAAAGTCGCCGACCCGGCGTTGAAACGCATTGGCTATAAAGCCACTGCATTGATCACCGGCAGACCCCGGGCCGAAGAAGCCGGAGGCTCCCTGATGCCCGGCTGCGGCTACCCTTTGATCGGCAAAAAGTTCTATGCGGGGATCGAACACCCTGCCGCTTTTGCTGCTGTGGAAAATTCCTCTGCAAATTGTGCCGAATACGCTCTTACCCAGCACCCGGTGTGGAGCGAAAATAACTGTATAGAGCTGGCTCCCGTTATCATCGGCTGGTCGAAAGATCCGGAAAATGCCTTCCGGGACTATGTGGACAGCATCCGGCTGGCTCCCCGGAAAACGCCCATGGTATCGCTGTGCAGTTTCTGGAGCGACCCTTACCTCGGCAACTACGAGTATTTGATCGCTCCCGAAAATTACAAGAGTTTTGTGGATGCTTTTTACAAATTGAACTTGAAGCCCACAGTCTACACGCTGGATGCCGGGTGGCAGGATCGCCAGAGCATATTTGAGCCCAAACCCTCTTTCGGCGGTCAGCAGGGTTTGGATGAACTTGAAAAACATATCCGCAAGCGGGGCAGCCGCCTTGGCTTGTGGCTTTCTCACAACGGGCCTATGGGCATAGCTCCGGAATATCTGGAAAAATCCGGTTACGATGTGGGCTCCGGCGAAAGCAGCACCTATTGCGGCACGGGCTACGGTGTTTTGCTCAATAAAGAGTACGAAAAGGTTTTGGGCGACCGCTTTGTAAAACTCGCCCGCTCCGGGGCACTGCACTTTAAGCTCGACTGGGATAACGATTGTGCCGTCAACGAAAAATACAAAGAAAAATACCCCACCCGCGACCATGTCCGGGAAGGCTCCATCGATGCGATCATCCGCATTGCCCAACGCATAAACAAGGTCAATCCCGATTTGATGATGCGTTACGGCTGGTGGCCCAGTCCGTGGTGGCTTAAATACACTCACCACATCTTTCTTTCGGACAGCGGCGATTCGGAGTATTCCACACTGCCCGCCCGCACCCAGCGGGATTCGGCGGCGACCTACCGGGATACGATGTATTACTGCAATTTCAACCGGGATAACAGTGCATTCCCCCTGGATGCCATTGACAATCACGAATTTCCCCACGCTTTGCGGAACCCCTTCCACGAAGAAGCCGGAACCATTGCCAATATTGCCATGCTGGCAATAATGCGGGGGTGCAGTTATCTGCCATTGACCCTCCAGCCCGAAGCGTTGGAGCCGTGGTTTGTGGAAATCTTGCGCAACACTTTGAACTTTGCCCGGGTCTACGGCAAAAAACTTTACGGCGGCCGTTCAAAAATGTTTGGCGGCAACCCCAATGCCGGAGAAATCTACGGTTTCCGCTACGAGCAATCCGACGGCAGTGCTATATGTCTGCTGCGGAACCCATCCGTCATGGTGCAGGAGTATCTCTGGAGCAGTGAAAAGCGTTCCGGGGTATGGATTTACCCCTATTTTGCCCGTTATACAGCCAATGAAAAGATCATCTTTGCCCCCCACGAAGTGAAGGTCATTGTATTGAGCAGAAAACGCCTTGCTCTGCCTTATGAACAACCTTTCCAGATCACCGGGCAAAGTGATGGCACGCAGGAGTTCCGCTTTCCGGCTCAACTGCCGGTCAACAACAAAGTCCAGCCCATGGTGGGCGAAATCTACCGCATAGCATCCACCGGAGTTGAGTGGAAGATCATGAAAGAGATCGAAGATGGTCTGGAAGTGCTTTTCAAGCTCAAACTGCCCTACCGTATGCGGAACACTACAATCAATGCAGTTATTGCCGCCGATGATCCTGATAAAGTGGATCTGCGTGCCCGGGTATCCCGCTACGCCGCAGATTGGGGCAGCTGTTACGAAACACCGGTAACCCGGTACAGCCACGGCGTTGCCGGGCACGGTATCAGGAAAAACCCCGAAGTCGAAGTGCCGGAAAGTGCCGGACTCTTTTCGCTGCCCGCTGCCGAAGGGGGCGAAGCGTATTACTCGCTTTTCTTCAAAGGTGTTAAATCCTTTGAGCAGATCAAGTTGAGTGTTTCAGGCATTTATGCAGTCTCCCGGGAAGCTCTCAAACGCCGCTGGTCGCCCAAATTTCTGGAAGAAGGCTGCACCGTGCCCCAACACCCGGAAGGGTTCCCCATGGCAGAATTTATTGAACTGCCCGATCCCAAAGATTATCCGCCGCCCACAGTTTGAACATCATATAACAAGGAGTATATTTTATGAACAAAGAACTTATTTCTGAACGTCTTGCTCTGGCGATCGATAACATGATCGCCGGTCAGATCATCGACCGGCTGGATGCCAATTCCGGCAGAACTTTGCGGGACTACAACGCCCGCACCGGCAAAAAACTCTATTCCGGCAACTGGTGCACCGGTATATTTATGGCGTGTTTGATCGCCATGTATAAGCGTACCGGCAATGCCGAATATCTGGAGCGTGCCGAACACGCCGCCCAGTATATTATGAGCTTGCAGTATCTGGACAGCCGGGATATGCGTCACTACGGCATGTTCCGGGAAACCACCCCCCAGAGCATGGAGTGCCTGCCCCGGGATGCCACCACCGCCGCCTGGTGTCTGGTCTGGCTCTACGAAGCCACCGGCAAAGCCGAATATCTTGATCGGGCGGTGCTGTTTGCCGACTGGCACTTGAAGTACGCCATGTCCGGCAACTGGCCCATGTGGGCAATGATGATGGATAAAGAGAACACCAACTTTTACAACAAAGGTTCTTTCCAGTCCGGTACCGGGCTTTTCTACCACGACTTGTTTTTGTTCACCAACGATCCCCGGTACATCGATCAGGGTTTAAAACCCATTGCCGACTTGTATATCGAAAACTTTTTCTACGAAGATGGCGGCATCATCCGGGAAATAGGCGTATTCAACAACAAAGAAGTCATCCGCCACCGCAGCGATGTCGTGGAATTGGATATGCACGCATTCAACGACGACTTCGGCAATCAGATGCTTATGGCGGCGTCGGATATTTTTGAAGATGAAAAATACCGCGATCAAGCCCGCAAATTTGCCTACTGGCTGGTCAATCATCAGCAGGAAGACGGCAACTTTTTCAACGGCGTAAAATATGTTACCAGCGCTGTGCCCATAGCCCTGATGTACTTTGACGAGTTGGGCAGATACTACAACGACCCCGTATTGCTCAATGCCGCTGAACGCACCTATAACAAACTTTTGGATATGCAGATACTCGAAAGCAGCGATCCCTTGCTGAAAGGTGCCTTTGAAGGTATGCCCTACACCGCCGAAGATGATCCCCGCACCTGTACCCAGATGCGTACCAACGCCTATTCATTCATTGCCCTGTGCAAACTGGAAGGCAAGATCAAAAACTTCTGGCTGGGCGGCGAACACAACCGCAAGTTTGTGGACCCGATCTTTATTTACGACAAGAATAATCCATATCCATTTAAATATTGATGGAACAATATAAAACTTTCTCCTGCGGCCATGTGTTGCAGGAGAAAGTTATGTTTTCCGCAAAAAATTACAGAAAAATTCATTTTTCCGATAACAAAATTTGCATTTTTCAAATTTTGTTGTATCTTATAGGCACAGACAACAAGTTGTTTGTAACGCGTCCCTATCGTCTAGAGGCCTAGGACACCGGGTTTTCATCCCGGCAACCAGGGTTCGAATCCCTGTGGGGATGCCATTTTTTTTGCCCGAATTCCGGGAAGACCACACCAGCCCCCCTCAAACAATCAGCCTCGAAAGGGCGACAGACTCTTATTGCAGCATACGATATACCGTCGCAGGGCGAACACCTGCTTGTCGCGGCGTAGTGCAACGAAGCCGGATGTGCCGCGCGATGTATTATGGGAGAGTATGGGAAAGTATGAGAAAGTATGGGAGGGTATGGGAAGCGGGCAAAGCCCGCTGCAGCCGGTTGACGCTCCGCTCCGGCGAGCTATACGCTGGGTATTGCCACGCGGCATACACACAATGTTGCAACAGTAAGGCGGCAATGCCTGTCCGACCTGTCCGACCTGTCCGACCAGTCGGACAGCCGCCACGCACAATATCGCGCTGGCTTGGCGGCACGATAAACCCGTTACTTCCCGTTATTTACCGTTATACTCCGTTCTGCCGCCACGCACACTATCGCCCGCTTGCCACGGCGTAGTGTAACGAAGCCGGGCGTATGCGGAGTATAACAGCATACGCTATACCGTCGCAAGGCGAACACCTGCTTGTCGCGGCGTAGTGCAATGAAGCCGGATTTGCCTGCGGCTTCAGTTATTGAAGAGTGTCCAGAGCTTGCTGCGCAACAGCAGAACCTGGGCGCAGTTTTCCATATATTGTTGGTCGATCGACCAGACGTCTGCCAGTTCCCGCAGCGCGGCGGCTTCCTGACTGCTCCAGAGATCGTCGCTCATACGCTGCTCCATAAGGTTTATCAGCACAGATTTTTTTTCTTCGGCAGTAAACTGACTGTTTGCGGCTTCCAGCAGATCCGGCAGAGTATGTTTTGCAGCATACTTTCTGCCATATTTAAACAGCTCTTTGCCCAACAGCTCCACGGCGTATTTTTCGTGATCCTGGTCTGCCAGACTGCAGAGCAGACCTGCCATTATCAGAGTTTTTTCAGGATAGATCGACCGGGGTTCGGCGTGGGCAGAGGTTATGGCATTAAGAATACTTTCTGCCGACTCCCGCTCCGCCGGAGTGAATTCGCAGCTGTAACTTTGCCCGCGGATGGATAATGTCAGCATCAAAGCGTATTTTTCTTCCCGGTAATCGGCAAAATTCCACTCTTCGATCTCGCCGCAAATACCGCTGTATACCGCACTGCCCAGGATCCGGTAGAGCAATACCAGATCATCTTCGTAACGCAGCCAATACCCTTCGCCCCGTTCACCATTGACCGCACCGGTCAGCCGGACTCCGGCAAGCAATTTACCGGCAGCACCAAGCTTGGCGGCTTCGTTTGCTACCGAGCTGAGTAAATACTTTACATCCATAACATTACCCTTTCTCCGGATGGCGGCGTTGATGATTTTTATTGCAGTTGTTTTTTCCAGTACTCCAGCTGGCTGGCGACCGCTTTATAACCGGTACCGCCGGTGATTTCCCGTTTGCCCACGCTTTCTTCGGGGTCAAAGAGTTTCAGAAATTCTGCCGTTGCTTCCGGAATGGTGATCTGCATTTCTTCCAGAGTCACTTCGTCCAGCTCTTTATTGTGTTCGCGGCAGTATTTCACCAGACTGCCCACCCGGTGGTGCGCCGTGCGGAAAGGTACACCCAATTCCACAAGTTTTTCTGCCACATCGGTTGCCATCAGCGCCGGATCGGCCGCCATTGCCCGCATCCGGTCGGCGTGGACATTCATGGTGGCGATCATGGGCGGATAGACCATCAGGATCGCGTGCGCCGTATCGATTGCGTCAAAGAGCGGGATCTTGTCTTCCTGCAGATCGCGGTTGTAGGTCAGCGGCAGACCTTTGCACAGAGTCAGCAGTGCGGTCAGACTGCCGTAAAGCCGGGCGGTTTTGCCGCGGCTGAGTTCGGCAACGTCGGGGTTCTTCTTCTGGGGCATCAAGCTCGAACCGGTACAAAAGGCGTCGGCAAGCTCAATAAAGTTGAATTCCTGACTGCTCCAGAGGATTATATCTTCGCTCAAACGCGATACATGCATACCGAAAATCGCCAGCGCCGACGCCGTTTCGATGGCAAAATCCCGATCCGCCACCGCATCCATACTGTTGCGGGTCACCCGGGAAAAATCCAGCTGCCGGCAAACCAGTTCCCGGTCGATTGGCAGCGTGGAGCCTGCCAATGCCCCCGACCCCAGCGGCATGACATTGACCCGTTTGCGGCAGTCGGCAAGGCGCTCGGCATCGCGGTCAAGCATTTCCACATAGGCCAGCAGGTGATGGGCAAACAACACCACCTGGGCGTGCTGCAAATGGGTAAAGCCCGGCAGAATGACCGTTTTATTGGCGTCGGCAAGATCCACCAGCGCTTTCTGGAACGAGCGGATGCCTTCGATGATACTGTCCAACTCATCCCGCAGATACAAGCGTATATCCAATGCCACCTGATCGTTGCGGCTGCGGGCGCTGTGCAACCAGGCGCCTTCATCGCCCAAGGCGGCGATCAATGTGGACTCAATATGCATGTGGATATCTTCCAGCTCGGCTTTGAACTCCATTTCGCCCCGGTCGATCATGCCTTGGATCGCATCCAGCTTGGCTTTGATCGCTTCGGCAGTTGCCTGCGGTATGATCTTCTGCGCCGCCAGCATCGTAACATGGGCCTTGCTGCCCATGATATCGTGCTTATACAATCTTTTGTCAAAAGAAATAGATTCAGAAAATCTGGTCAATTCTTCCCGACCGGTTTCGCTGAAACGTCCACCCCAAAGTGCCATAATATATACTCCTGTATAAAAATTTTATCAAATTGCTCCCGTCAGTCCGGGGCTTTGCAGACAAAAGCGCGGCAAAGCCGCGCTGTGTCTTTTTATAAAATTCAGAATGATTTGCGGATCACTCCGGCTCGACCATCCTGTTTTGTCATTTAAAAATCGAGATCAGGGCTTTGCCCGGGTCTGCCGTCTGGCCCTGCCAGATCTTGAAATAATCCCCGGTTGCTACCAGCGATACAAAGACCAGCAGCAGCAAGGCAAATACTGCAAAAATGGCAAACGATACATTGATCGCAGTCGATTCCGGAGCTGTTTTCGGCTGCATTGCGCCGCCCATTACTGTGGGAGCGGCTCCGCCGGGAGCAGCTGCGGCAGGAGAACTGCCCAGATCTTTGATGGCATCGGTATTGACCTTGAGTCCGGCTTTTTTCTTGGGCGGAGTCTGATTTTTGCCCAGATTGCCGGAGGGTTCTGCGGGCTTTTCGGCAGCGGCATCAGCGGCGGCTGCCGGTTTTTCTTCGGCAGGCTTTTCTTCCGCCTTGGGTTCCGCTTTGGGCGCGGGTTTGGGCGCCGGTTTTGGTTTATTGAGCTTGATGCCCCCTACAGCCGGAGCGTTGCCTTGCGCCGCCGGTGCTACCGAACCGGGCATTGCCGGACGGGGCGCCGGGCGCTGAAGTTTTACTGTATCGTCCACATTGGCGGCCTTGAACTTTTCTTCTGCCGGAGCTTCTGCCGGAGTTACCACGGCTGCCTTTCTGGTGGTGGTATCTTCTGCCGGGGCCGCAGCGGTCTTCGGAGCTGCTGCCGGAGCTGCTGCCGGAGTTACCACCGCAGCCTTGCGGGTGGTGGTATCTTCTGCCGCAGCGGCCGCGGGCGCCGGAGCGCTGATCTGAATAGTTTTGGGGTCATTTTTTACCGCATTAAGCTCAACTGCCGAAACGGTTGCCGGAGCCACCCCCGCAACCTGAATGGTTTTGGGGCCGTTATCTGCCGGACCCGCTGCCGGAGTTACCACCGCAGCCTTTCTGGTGGTGGTATCTTCTGCCGGAGCCGCCGGAGCCGCAACCTGCACGGTTTTGGGATCTGCCGAAGCGGCGGCAGAAGGTATGTTGCCCGGAGCAATAGTTTCGACCTTGATCGTGTGCCGGGCGCCGCCGCTTGCCTTGTTCAGAGTCTGGGGCGCCGGAGCCACAGCTACGGCATTGATTTTGGCCGCCTTTTTGGTGGCGGTATCGAGTGCAGCCGGTTCGAGCGCGGCGACTTCTTGAGTATCAAGGGCTTCGAGTTTTTGAGTACGCCGGGTAACTGTGCTTGCCGCGCTGTTCTGATCTTTTTCAACAGTAACGACTGACGGAGCTTTTTTGGCCTGACTTGCGCCGGTAAGATCCAGCGGCTTGATCGCCGGAGCCGCCGCCAGAGATGCGAGCTTGACGGTGCGGCGGGTGCGGGTATCGTCGGCATTTTCTGCGGGTGCGGCGGGTGCTGCGGGTGCCGCCGGGGCGGCGCTGGGGGCAGGCGAAACTGCCGGTTTGGGCGCGGCCATACCTGCCAGACCCTGCAATTTCATAGTGCGCCCGGTCATGGTGTTGGCGGGTGCAGTCTTGGGCGCTGCTGCCGCCGGGGCCGCTGCTGCCGCCGGAGTCTCCGCTGCCGGAGGTGCGGTATTCAAATCGATCGCCGGCGCTTGTTTGCCGGGAGTATCGCCGCTGACTTTTGCCGTGACTTTGGTCTTGGTGTCTTCAGCTGCCGGAATGTTGTTTACATCTGCCATAAAACTATCCTACTTTACGATTAAAAAACATTATTACAAGGCTGAATATAACCCGGTATTTGCAAAATGGCAAATCATAAAACATGCAAACCCGGTGAAATTACCACTTTTTTAATAAAAAAAGCATTTTTCGGACAAAAAACATCAGATTTCGCCGCCCAAAGCCTGTATTTTGGCTGGCACATCCTTGAATTTGGCATTGTTGCGGTAGATCTCCTGAAATGCCGCCAGTGCCTCTTCTTTGCGGCCCAAAGCTTCCATGGCATTTGCCCGGTCGTACATGACCGCAAACTTATGGCGGTCCATACGCACCATTTCTGCCATGGCGTCTTCGCAGAACTTGATCGCTTCTTCGTATTTGCCCTGCTCCAGCGCGCAGCTGCCCAGTCTTGCCAGACTCTGGGTGCGGCGCTGGGGACTTTTTGCCGCTTCGTTGAGTTCAACAGCAGCTTCCTCGTAGCGCTTGGCATCGGCATAAATCGCGCCCAGATCGTAATGCAGCGAAGCTTCTGCCGGGTAGGCACGGGAACGGGCTTCGGCACGTTCGATTCGGAAATCCAGCAAAAACTGTTCGGCTTCCGCCAAATTCCCGGCATAAGCCGGATCGGCGGCGGCTTTTTTGCGCAGATCGTCCACAATGAGGTTGTATTTGGCCAGATATGTGCGTTCGATCTGTTTATCCAGCGTGGGGTCAAGCGCGGGCAGATGCTGTGCCACGAGTTCCAGCAGTTTTATAGCTTCGTCGTAATCGCCGACCACGATATGGGCTTCGGCAAGTTTTTTGCGCATTTCGTCGGACTCGTTTTCGGCGAGTTCTTTGGTGTAAAGTTTGATCAAAGTCCGGGCGTGGTCGGCATCGCGCAAAGTACCTTCGGCAAGCTGAATGGTAAGGGCGTCGTCTTTGACGCTTTTGCCTTTGCTGGCAATACTCTCTTTTTCCCAGGCGACTTTCTGCTGGGTGGCAAAAGCGGAGGCCTCCCGCAGTTCAGCGAGGATCTTCTGATCTTTGGGGTTTTTGCTTGCCAGATACTGATAGACTTTCAGCGATTCCATGCCCTGACCATCCAGCCGGTAGCAATGGGCAAGTTTGCGCAGCACCTGTATATTGCCGGGCATATATTCCCGCAATATCTGCATGGCTTCGATGGCAATATTCGCCGCATCGGCTTTGATCGCCGCATCGGCAAGTGCATGGAGCATCAGCGGGTTATTGAGATTGAAAGCCAGGACTTTTTCGCATTCGCCTATTGCATCGACCGGACTGCTGGAGGTGAGTTTTTTGATTTTCGGCAGAGCCAGCAAACCTTTGAGCATCCCCATATAGGGGGCGGCCCCCTTCAGCATTTTTGTGTACTCTTTTTCGTAACCGCGCAACTTGGTGCGGGCTTCGAAAAATGCCGGTACGCGCAAAACCGCTTCCAGCATACAACTGATGGCAAACTCCCAGTTTTTCTTGCGTTCAAACTCCATGGCGCGGTTGTAAAAATCACGGATCCCGGCATGGACATCTTTCAAAGTTTTTTCTTTCATACTTTCTTACCCCGGCAGCGTAAAAACGGCATCTGTTGCCCCCAAAAGCTGCTAATATGATTAAGGTTATATCAAAACGGCAAAAACATAGATGTTCTTTACAAATACACCTGTTATGGGAATTTTTCAAGAAAAAACTCAAAAAAAGATACAACCGCGTATACTTATAATGATCTTTTCCGGTTTTCCACGCGGCAAAAGAGATCAAAAAATTTGCCTAACTACCGCTCCGGTGCTATATTATTCATTTAATTATTGTTTTACTTTTTATACGATGGGAGCATATTCTTTTATGTTGGGAATGAGTGATCCGTGGGTTGCGGCAGCCTACTGCGCCAATATTGCTGTAACGTTGTTTTGTGTTGTTTACGGGATCGTCTGCTATAATTCCGGCGACGATTCGGGAGAAGCCCGATGAACAGCTTGCTTTTGTGTGTTATCATTGCCGTATTTTTGGCGGCAGTTGCCTTTTTGAGTTACTACGGCTACCGTACCACCCGCAGCGCCAAAGATTACCTTGTGGGCGGCAATTCGGTGCATCCTTTTGTTATGGCCATGAGTTACGGCGCGGCATTTATCAGCACATCTGCCATCGTGGGTTTCGGCGGCATGGCGGGGTTGTTCGGGCTGGGGCTGCTCTGGCTGCCATTCATGAATATTGCCGTGGGGGTGCTGATCGCTTTTCTGGTATTCGGCAAACGCACCCGCCGGATCGGGCAGAAACTGGATGCCAACACCTTTCCGGAATTTATCGGATTGCGCTTCCGCTCCCGCAATATCAAAGTACTTATGGCGGCGATCATTGTAGCTTTCATGCCCATTTATTCGGGGGTGGTGCTGATCGGCGGCGCCCGGTTTGTGGAGCAGGCGCTGGGGCTGGATTACAATATGGCATTGCTGATCTTTGCGGCGATCGTTTCTATTTATGTAGGTTTCGGCGGCATCAAAGGCGTTATGTATGTGGATGCTTTGCTGGGGATAGTAATGGTTCTGGGCATGGTGTCGCTGTTGTGGATGACTTATCACGAATTGGGCGGCATAGTTTCGGCACATCAGATGCTGACCGATATGAAACCCCTGGTGCCGGCAAATCTTGCGGCGCTGGGTCATGAGGGCTGGACCGCCATGCCCCGCTGGAACTCCCAGTGGTCGTGGACTCTTATTTCCAGCATCATTCTGGGTGTGGGGATCGGGGCTTTGGCGCAACCCCAGCTGGCGGTGCGTTTTATGACCGTCAAAAGCGGCAAACAGATCAATCGCGCTATTCTGGTGGGGTCGGTCTTCATTCTCTGCACCGCCGGGATCGCTTATGTGGTGGGGGCGCTTGCCAATGTCTGGTTCTTCAAACACGAAGGCGTCATTGCCATAACCGCTGCCAAAGGCAATGCCGACTTGATCATACCCCGTTTTATCGACTCGGCAATGCCCAAAGCGTTTGTCTATATATTCATGCTCACGCTGCTTTCGGCGGCAATGTCAACTTTAAGTTCGCTGGTGCATGTCAACGGCAGTTCGCTGGGTTATGACCTCTGCCGGACGCTGCGGGGCGACAGAGGCGACAGCAAAAACATCACCCGGCTGGGGATCATTCTGGGGGTCATTGCCAGTATTGCCGTAGCATATATCTTCCCGGTCAGTATCGTGGCGCGGGGCACGGCAATATTTTTCGGCGTATGCGCAGCGGCATTCCTGCCGGCATATGTGGCGGCACTTTACTGGAAACGTGCCACTTTGCCGGGGGTGTGGGCAAGTATCGCCGTGGGGGCAGCAGTGAGTCTTTTCGGCTTGACATTTCTGCACCGCAGCGAATCTGCGGCGCTGGGTATATGCAAAAAACTTTTTGGCTGCGACGAACTTATCAGCACTTTCCCCATTCCCTTTGTGGATACATTGTGCTACGCCTTGCCCCTGTCGATAGCGGCACTGGTGACAGTAAGTTTGCTGACCAGGCCGATGGATAAAGAACATATCGATAATTGTTTCAAATAAAAATTGTAAGGAAAGGAGAAGCATTATGGCAGTAAAACAATTGCTCAGCGGCAACGAAGCTATCGCTCTGGCGGCTTTTGATGCCCGCGTCGCGTTCGGTGCCGGTTACCCCGGGACCCCCTCTTCGGAAATCCTCGATGAATTTGCCCGCCTCGGCGGTAAGGCCCAGTGGTCGCCCAACGAAAAGACCGCGCTGGAAAACGCCATCGGCGGCGCTTTCGGTCAGGTGCGCACCCTCGCCACCATGAAACATGTGGGTTTGAATGTGGCGGCAGACCCGCTTTTTACTATTGCCTACTCCGGCACTCCCGGCGGACTGGTCATCATTTCTGCCGACGACCCGGGTATGGCATCCAGCCAGAACGAACAGGACAACCGCCGTTACGCCGCTGCTGCGGGTGTACCGATGTTTGAACCCTCGGATTCCCAGGAGGCCTACGATTTTCTCTTTAAAGCTTTTGAGCTTTCCGAAAAGTTCCACCAGCCGGTGCTTTACCGTTTGACCACCCGGGTCTGCCACAGCAAAAGTCTGGTGGCACGGCGGGAAAGTCCGGTGGAAGTTGCTCCGGCAGCTTATACCAAAGATGTAAAAAGCAATGTGATGATCCCTGCTTACGCCCGGATCGCCCACAAAAATCTGCGGAAAAAGCTTGCCGACATCGCCGCTTTGAGCGACAGCAGCAATGAATACACCAAAGAGCTGGTCAAAGGCGAAGAGCTGGGCATCATCACTTCCGGTATCAGCTATCACCATTGCCGGGAAGCTGCGCCGGAAGCAAGCATACTCAAACTTACTTTGAGCTACCCCTTCCCCGCTGAAAAACTCAAAGCATTTGCCGCCAAAGTCAAACGCTGTGTTGTCGTGGAAGAAGGCGACCCCATTCTGTACGAAGCCTGCAAAGCCATGGGTCTGAATGTGGAAGGCAAAGCCGAAATGTACCGTTTCGGCGAACTTAATGTGGAACGGGTGCGCCGCATCCTTGCCAACGATCTGACAGCCGAACCGGTTCCGGCTCCCGGCAAGCCGCCCCAGCTTTGCGTGGGCTGCCCCCACCGCAAGAGCTACGAAGCGTTGAAAGCGCTCAACTGTATCGTAACCGGCGACATCGGCTGCTACACGCTGGGCGTGCTGCCGCCTTTTGAAGCGGTGGATACCTGCGTTTGCATGGGCGCCAGCATCACCACCGGTCTGGGTCTGCGCCGTGCATTGCCCGAAGCTGAAGCCCGCCGGGTGGTCAGCGTTTTGGGCGACAGCACCTTCTGGCACACCGGCATCAACGGCATTGTGGATATGGTCTACAACAAGCCCGCCACCGGCCATGTGGTCATGGTGCTGGATAACAGCATCACCGCCATGACCGGCTTGCAGGAACACCCCGGCACCGGCAGAAAACTTGACCACACCCCCGCCGAAAAGCGACTGGTCATCGAAGATACCGTCAAAGCCATGGGTGTAGATAATGTGGACATCATCGACCCGCTGACCGAACAGGATAAACTCCGGGCAGTGCTGGCAGAACGCCTTGCCAGCAACGATACGACCGTGATCATCGCCCGCCGCCCCTGTATCCTCGGAGCGGTCAAAGCCAAGAGCTACGAAGAAACCAATAAAGCTGCGGAGAAATAAGTTATGAGCAATACCATCAATATCATCGTCGCCGGTCTGGGCGGTCAGGGCGTGCTGAAAGCCTCCGACATTGTTGCCGAAGCGGTCTTTTCCGCCGGATTCGACGTTAAAAAGAGCGAAGTCCACGGCATGAGCCAGCGGGGCGGTTCCGTTTCCAGCGAAGTAAGATTCGGCGATGATGTGGCAAGCCCCATGATCCCTGCCGGAGAAAGCGATTTCCTGCTGGTTTTGGAAGATACCCAGATCGAAGTCAACAAGCCCAAGCTGAAAGCCGAAGGCACTTTGATAACCCTCGCCGATGTGGATGCAAGCAAGCTGGAAAACCCCAAAACCATCAATATCGCCATGCTGGGGGTATTGAGTGCCAGTCTGCCCCAGATCGCCGAAGAGCATTGGATCAACGCGCTGAAAAAGTTCCTGCCGGAAAAACACCACGCAGTGAACCTGACCGCTTTTGCTTTGGGTCGCAGCAAGTAAAGACAACGCTGGGGGGGCTGCAAAATCTTCAGGTTTTGTACCCCCCATTTTTTTGCGGATCGGCTTTTGCCGCATCCGCAGGAGAAAATCCGTCAGCAGTTGACAACGCCCAGGCCCAATGGTATATTACCCAACAGCATAACTTTACCGTGTTAAGGAGTATCCCCATGAAGTTCTTCCTGCATCTGTTCCTATTATTCGCCGCAGCGGCCAGCTTTGCCGGAAATTTTTCCGTTACCGGCGAAAAAAATGATCTGGTCATCAAATACAACAACGAAGTATTGGTCAAAGCCATCGATATAAACGTTCCGGCACCGCCCACCAGATTCGAGCATAAAGCTTTGCCCGACGGCTCCCAAGTCTGGAACGCATGGAACGACGACCCCAAATATAAATACCGCCGGGAGATCGCTCTGCGTGCCGATAACTGTGTGGAGATCAGCCTCTCCTGCAATGTGCCGATTTTTGAAGAAAACCGCGCCCGCGGCATGTCCATACGATTGCCGTTCAGTGTTTTTGCCGGCGGCAAATACGAAGCTCTTTCCGGCAACGGCAGAGCATTTATTCCTGTGCAGGGCGAATTCAAAACCAGCGATGCCAATAAGCCCTACCCCCAGCGGCCGTGGCGTTTTCTGGCGGCAGAAAAAGGCGATAAAAAAATCATTTTTGACTTCTGTCCTTTCGGTGCCGGGGACTACTGCACAACCTACCGCGGCGGAGCTGTCCGGGGGGTGTGGAACGTGGAAAAAAAGTATGATGAACTGGTTTTCACCAGCAGTACCTTCGTCACGACTGCCCATGACTTTACCGGTTTGAAGGTCGTGATCCGTGAAGGCGAATTTGCCGATTATGATAAACTTCATGCTCAACGCAAGTTCCGTTATCCTGACGCCTTTGCCCCGCTTAATCTTTACAGCTTCGGTGCCAGCGAAACTGCCGATTGCTATACGGCTTTGAACTTACGCAGCTACACTAAACGCAACCGTGCCGGGTGGGTGGATTTTCCGGAGCTTGCGGAACATACAGCTCATAAACAGGGTGCCTATTACTCGCACCTTGCCGGAAAAGATGCCACTTTCCGCCGCAGCGGTCTGGCGCCCGGATTTTATGTGGTCACAACAGGTGCCGGCAACGGCAGCGGTTCGGCAAACAACTTCTCGGTTTCGGTCAACGGCGAAGTTCTGGAAAAAAATATCAGCATCAAGCCCGGTACAGCTCATGTTGCCAGCAAAACTTTCCATGTCGGGAAAGATGGCGTTATTGATATAAAGTTCGAGGGTAAATTCATTGTTTCCGCCATTGGTTTGCAGTTCCTTACTGCCGATGCGGAAGACTTCTTCTTCAACCGCGGGTTCTGGGTTTCCGACGGTTTTGAACCGGCATCGGTCTACCGCAATATCGACTACAAAAAGAAGCCGGTCTTTGCGCTGGCTGCCGATACATTTGTTTTGCCCCAGCCGGGCAAAGAGGCTGCCGGACCATTCAAAAAACTCAAAAAAGAGGTGGTTTTGCCCGATATAAACGCGCCGGAAAATAACTGGCTCAACGGCGGGCACTGGTTCAAGGCCTTAAGCAACTCCTCGACTTTGAGCGAAGCTGATACTCCGGCAAAAGCCGATGCGCTTTTAAAAAGCAAAACCGCCGGCAAAAAGTACGATGCGGTGATGTTTTCGGGCATGCACAGCCGCCACACTTATATCAACCATATCCAGCGGGGGATCGACGCATTCAAAGTGATGTGTCAGGCGGCTGATAAATGCGGTCTTAAAGTTATTGACCACCACGACGCAACCTTGTGCTGGAATATCGACGCCGGGTTCCGCTCGCTGGCAGAAATGCTCAACGAAGCCGCCCGGGATACCGTTACCATGCTGCCCAGCTACCAGCTCTGCATCTCCGACCCGGCGTTTTGCGACCGCTACTACAACTATCTTGCCGAACTGGTCAAGGCGGGGGTGGATGGCTTCCAGATCGACGAATTGCATTACTGGTACAACGGCTGCGGCTGTCAGCATTGCCGGGATAAATTCTACAACGCCACCGGCTGCTATTACCCGGTCAACGAAATCGACAAAAATCTGAACAACCATGCCAGCGAGCTTATGCGTCAGTGGTTCAACTGGCGCAAGAGTGCAGTCGCCGACTGGTTTGTGGAACTGCGCAAACGCTGTATGCCCTACAATAAAAATCTGGTTTTGAGCATGTATACCACCCACTGGGGCTTTACCCGGTCGCTGGTGCGCTACAATTCCAGCCACGATCTTTTTGAACTGGCTCGGGCGATCAATTACTTTGGTACCGAAGTAATGAGCCGCAACCCCTTGCAGAGCTTCCGCTCGCTTTTGCCCTACCGCCGGATGAAGAATGTGCTGACCCTGACTTACCGGTCGCCGGTGTGGGCGTGGATCTACGCCTCCGGCCATCCCCGGATCTATGCGGGGTGGGCGGCAAGCAATATGGCTAATCAGGTGGCATTGCTGCCGGAGCTGAAGCTTGCTCCCGGCGAAGCTGATTTTATGAAATTCGATACCTCCCCGGACAACATGCCCCGCAAGGGTGTGCAAGTTCACAGCAAGATCGCGTTGCTTTTCTCCCAGAGCAGCCGCGACTGGGCATCGGGCGTCGGTTTTGACGGCGAACTGTTCGGTTTGGCGCAGACGCTGGATGCCATGAATGTATCCTATGAGTTTATTTGCGACAACCAGCTCAATGATAAAGACTTGAACAAATATTCCGCTTTGATGCTTGCCGCCAATACCTGCATTTCTTCCGATGGGGTCAAGGCGATCAAACGTTTTGCCGCCAATGGCAACTTGGTGGTGCTGACCACCATTGTCGGATCGCGTGACGAACTGGGCAGACTCTGCAAGGTGTGGTCTTTCAAAGATGTATTGGGCTTCGAGCCGGATCTTTCCCGGATCGTTTATGCCCAAAAGCTGGGGGATAACTTCCAGCCGTCCAAAGCCGGAGTGTTGAGGGTGCTGAAAGGCAAGGTGGAAGGTGTCAAACTCTACGGCCGTACCAGCCAGGGCAAGCAAGTGCCGCTGCTGGTGGAAAAAGCTTTCGGCAAAGGCAAATTTGTCTATGTTGCCGCCGCTCTTGCCGCGCCTTTGTGGGAACGGGAGGGTTCGGGCTTCCGCAGCAAAGAGTTTACTCCGGAGCATGAAAAATTTGTCAAAGAGCTTTACGGCGATATTCTGGCAGGCTCCCGGGTATGGCAAGTCAATGCCCCCGAAAAGATCTGCACAGCCTTGTGGAAAAGCCAAGATGGAGCGATCTATGCACACTTTTTCAATTACAGCGGTGTAACGGTCAAAGCCGGCGATAAACTTGACCCCGCTTATCCTGAAGTACCTTATCCGGCGCTCACCGGGGATATAAGTTTTACGCTCAAAGATCTCCCGGCAGGTGCTGCTGCTTTTGCCGTCAGCCCGGATTTTGCCGGTCAAAAGGCATTGAAAAAGAGTTGGCAGAATGGTGCTCTGACCGTAACTTTGCCCAAAGAGCTGCTGAAGACCTACACCATCGTAAAAATCAAATGATCCAGCCCCATAAGGGCAAATGTGGTAAAAAAGCCTTGCGGCACGATACTGTAATGCCGCAAGGCTTCCGTTATTGCGGAAGAGCATATAGTTGAACCACCATTCACGCTTGCCGTAAATGCTTTCCTCCAACGGTAGCGTTTGAGCAGTGGACTTTCATTTTCAGAATTCCGCAAAAAGCTATTGCGGAAATCTGGACCCGACCCATCCGGATGTGCTGACCCGGGAGGCGGGAGATCGCACCATTTGCAGCGTATTCAACTTTGAAAATCTTGATCGCAAGATCACAGCCAAACTGCCCGATGCTGGCGAATACGATGTCTGGAACTTCTTTGAAGAGCGTTACGAAGGCAGATTTTCCGGTACATTCGATGCTGCGGCACCCCGGGTGGCGGCACGGCATTACGCCTTTACCCCGGCAAAAGGCGGCTGGCTTACCGACAACAAATATGTTACCGCGCCCGGGAACGGGTAAAGCCGGAGAACTTCACCCTTATAGAAGTTTTGGTGAGTAAAACTTGTCAAATAGGTGTTTTGCCGTTGTATTACCTCAAAAAAATCTATAAAAACAACACATCCTTACGCCCGGCAGGGCGCACTTCACGCAGTTTTGACAATTGTCAAAACTGCTCTTCACACCTTCACATCTTCACTCGATCAGCGTTCACGCTGATCGAACTCTTGGTGAACATTTAGAATAAACACCGTGAATTTTTCACTGGTTT
>JAFVQX010000070.1 GCA_017504585.1 Lentisphaeria bacterium | reverse complement strand
TTGGGTACAGCCCCCACAATACAGCCATTTTGGATGACCAGTGCTGTATTGTAGATCTTACCCTCAAAAACCAGCGGCAGACCCACTATGGCTATACAGGGATTTTCTACTGTGGCTTCCGCAATTTTTACCGCGGCACCGGCGGCGGCTTGCAGCAAAGTTTGCTGAAAAACCAGATCGCCGATGGTGTAGCCGGTAATGCACAGCTCGGGGAAAACCACCGCCGCCGCACCGTTATTTGCCGCTTCTTTATAAAGTTTGATTATTTCATCGGTATTAGCTGCCACATCGGCTAAAAAAACTTGCGGCACCGCCGCCGCCAAACGGTAAAAACCCAACATATTCAACCTTCTTTCTTGCAGGATTTGCGTAACATTATACTATGGATAAACTCTTTAAGTTCCGGAGCTTTTGCCAGAAAACTTCCTACGAGGTAAATTATTCCGAAAAAGCTTATTGCCAGCAAAAGCGGTACCGCATCGGGCAAACTTGCTATGGAAAAATCTTGCACCCGATGAGTTATTTCTTTATAATACAACGCCGGGAGTGCCGCCGGCAAGGCAAAGCATACCGACCGGAGCATGGTAATAAAAACTTCGTTCAACGCCGGAGAAAATCCATCTTTCCGCAGAAAACAGAGCAAAAGAGCGTTGTTGAGCATTTGCACTATTACAGTAGCCAGGGCAATACCACCCTGTTTCATGGGGTACATCAAAATTATGCTCAAAGGTATATTCAGCAATATGCAGAACACCGATATTTTCAAAGGCAGTTTCATCTTTTTGCGGGCGTAAAATCCCGGCAGAATGATTTTTAATGAACAAAATGCCGGAATCCCCATGGCGTAAAACAACAGGGCATCTGCTGTATTTATTACGTCAGAAGCAGTAAATCTGCCCCGCATAAAGAGCAAACGGATCAACGGCTCCCGGTAGGCAATCAGGAATATTGCCATAGGTGCACACAAAAACCACACATACCGCAAGCCCAGGGTCATATCGTCCATCATTTCTTCATAATTTTTATTAGCAGCGGCCCGGGACATGTTTGCCATAAGCACGCTGCCCAACGCCACGGCTACGATCCCCACCGGCAAATAGACCAGCCGCTCGGTGTAGTTAAGTGCCGGAACCGCGTAATCTCCCAGCTTCAAAGCTATCGAACGGTCGATGATAAAACCGAATTGTGCCGCCCCGCCGCCGATCAATCCCGGCAAGGCAAGGTTATAGAGTTCTTTAAGCACACTTCCGGCAGGCTTTTCGCCCTTCTGCCACAGCGGCAGCACCCCATGGCGTTTAAGCAAATATATCAGCATAGCCAACTGCAATACTCCGGAAATCAGCACCCCGCCGGAAAGAATATAGAGTATTTGCGAATTGCTGCTGCCGGCAAATTTTCCGGCGATCCACAGCAAAGCTATCTGAACTATGTTGAGTATAAGTGCATTCAACGAAGCAAGAAAAAAGACCTTCCGGGTATTCACCACCGCCGTCATCACCCCCACCAGACAGATGAATATGGCGTAGGGCATTATATATGGCAGTATATCCATGGCATTTTTTACATAATCCGGCACCGGGCAGAAGTTGCTGATACATAAGCCGATAACGCTTACTGCAATGGTTATGAAAATCAAAAGTGCAGTCAATGCCGAAAGCACCACCGCCAGCTGTTTCCTTACTTCGGTAAGACCTTTTTCCGCTTCGGTATGGGATAAAAGCGGGATCAACGCCTGGGACAAAGCTCCTTCGCCCAGCAGCCGCCGGAACAAGTTCGGCACCATAAAGGCAGTCTGCCACACGGTTGCCAAAGCTCCGCCGCCCAGCACGCCGGCTTCCAGCTGCACCCGCACCAGACCAAGGATACGGGCAAGCAAAGTGGCGATCGCCGAACCGAAACTGCCCCGCAGGATAGATCGCTTGTTTTCGCTGACTTCAGCCAATTAAAATACTCCTGATAGCAAGGTTTTGAGAAAATCTCCTAATAATATAATATAGTTTTCTCTTTGTAACAAATGTTTTTTTGCAGATTTCTTCAAAGAGTTGTATATTACCTGTTATGGAAAAGTTTTTTACAATCAATTCAGTCGATCATTTGGGACTGGTTCTGCCGGAAGATGCAATACTCTCCCGATTGGGCAGAAACCGCTATCTTTCGGTCATGGATCAGGAGTTATCCGTAAAACTCCGCCTTGCCATGCAGAAAGCCTTTGCCCGCTTGCGCCCCCGGGGGCGGTGGAAACTTTTGCGCATAGTATGCAAAAATACCGGCGAAGTCGTTTTGGATGATCTGTGGAAGATAAAAAGCCGGAAGTTTGCCGAATTTGTGCAATCAGCCGATTACCTCTATTTAAGTGCTGTAACTATTGGCAGCGAGCTGCCGCAAGCCATGGAGCAGGCTCAAAGTGCCGGCAATATGTTTGAAGCAGCGGTTTTTGATGCTGTGGGCAGCGAGTGTGCCGACCTTGCCATTGAACTTTTGCAGAAAATCGCTGCTGCGGAGCTTTTGCGTAATGGCTGGTTGTTGAGTCAAAGGCGGTTTTCTGCCGGTTACGGCGGGGTGGAACTCTTTCACCAGCAAGAGATATTCAAACAGCTTGATCTGGAAGATATGCAGATGAGTTTAACAGAATCGTTTATAATACAGCCGGAAAAGTCCGTAACAGCTTTTGCGGTGGTCAATAAATATATGGAGCAATAAACATGATCTCAAGAAGTCAATTCCGCAAGTTGTGCGATGAAAAAGTTTTGATCCTCGATGGCGCCACCGGTACCGAGCTTATCAAACAGGGTATGCCTTCCGGCGTATCCCCCGAACTCTGGGTAAGCGAACACCCCGAAGCCATCACCGCCGTTCAGCAAGCATACGCCGACGCCGGAAGCAACATCGTTTACACCCCCACTTTTGGCGGCAACGAAGTAAAATTAGCTGAATTCGGCTTGGAAGCCCGGGCGTTTGAACTTAATAAAACTTTGGCAGAGATCTCCATAAAAGCAGTCCGCAGCCGGGGCGTACTGGTCTTTGGCGACCTTGCCCCGACCGGCAAATTTGTGGAGCCCTCCGGCGACTGGAGTTTTGAAGAAGCGGTCAAGGTATACAAAAATCAGGCAGAAGCTCTTGCCGCCGCTGATGTGGATGGTTTTGTTATCGAAACCATGATGGATCTGCAGGAGGCCCGTGCCGCTTTGATCGCCGTGCGGGAGCTTTACCCCGATGCTCCAGTAATGGTCACGCTGACCTTTGACGAAAGCCAGCGAACTCTTACCGGCGTGACCCCGGATGCGGCACTTATAACTTTGCAGAGTCTGGGCGCCGACGCCTTCGGCTGCAACTGCTCCACCGGGCCGGATAACATGGCAAAACTTATTTGCTCCATCAAAGAGTATGCTCAAATACCTCTGATCGCCAAGCCCAACGCCGGATTGCCCATGCTCAAAGACGGCAAAACGGTATTCAACATGACACCCGGCATGTTTGCTGATTATGTGGATACTTTGCTCAATAGCGGCGTAAATCTGCTGGGCGGCTGCTGTGGTACTACCCCCGCACACATTGCCGCTGCTGCCGGAAAAGTGCGTTCAAGTACGCTGCCGCTGCCGGAACGCTTTGATGCATCGGGCATAATTTCCAGCAACCGCCGCATCCAAAAGTTATCGTACGACCGTAATTTTGTGGTCATTGGCGAACGGATCAACCCCACCGGTAAAAAAGCTCTGCAAGCGGAACTGCGCAGCAACTCCACGGCTCTGGCTTTGCAGTTTGCTCTGGAACAGCAAGCGGCCGGGGCGGAAGTTCTGGATGTAAATATGGGGCTTTCCGGCGTGGACGAAACCGCTATGATGCGGAAAGTGGTTTTGCAGACCCTCCGGGCGGTGGATACGCCTTTGTGTATAGATTCTACTTCGCCGGAAGCCGTGGAAGCCGCTTTGCGGGTCTATCCCGGCAGAGCCTTGCTCAACAGCATAAGTTACGAAAAAGAACGCATCGAAAAAGTTCTGCCCATTGCCGCCAGATACGGAGCCATGCTCATACTTCTGCCGCTGGACGAAAACAAACTCCCGGAAAATTGTGCCGAACGCATTGCGGTTCTGGAAAAACTTATTCCGGAAATAAGTAAATACGGTTACACCCTTAACGATGTGGCGGTGGATGCCCTTATTATGGCGGTTTCGGCAGCGCCGCAAGCGGGTAATGCTGCGTTGGAGTTTATTGACTACTGCCACAACCATCTTAAAGTCAACACGGTTTGCGGACTTTCCAACATCAGTTTCGGCTTGCCCAACCGGATGCTGGTCAACCGCACATTTCTGGCTATGGCCATGGCAAAAGGGCTGAATATGGCCATAGCCAACCCCATGAACGCCGATTTTATGGCGGCGATACAGGCGGTGGAAGCCTTGAACGGCAAAGATAAAAATATGATGAACTATCTGGCAAATCAGAGCAATGCTGCTGCGGAAGCAAGTAAAGCACCTGCGGCAACTGCCGATTTCGGAGTGCAGGCATTCAACGCCGTACTGCGGGGCGATACGGCGTCGGCGGTAAAAGCTGTGGAAACAGCTCTGCAGGATAAAGCATTGGATGCCCGGAAGTTTTTGAACGAAAATCTGCTGGCAGCCATTGACGAGGTGGGCAAAAAATTTGAACAGAAAGAGTATTTTCTCCCGCAACTTCTCGCCGGAGCCGAAGCATTGCAGGCGGCGATCAAAGTTCTGGAACCGGCATTGCAGAACAATTCCCAAGCCGGCGAGGTCAAAGAAAAATTCATTATTGCCACCGTTAAGGGCGATATCCACGATATCGGCAAAAATATTACAGCATTAATGCTGCGCAACAGCGGCTTTGAAGTGATCGATCTGGGCAAAGATGTCCCTGCCGGAGTTATCATAGAGCGCGCCAAAGCCGAAAACTGCCGCTTGATCGGGCTTTCGGCTTTGATGACCACCACCATGGGCGAGATGCCCAAGGTCATTGAACTGGCAAAACAAAGCTCTCTGCAGGCCGAATTTATCGTGGGCGGAGCGGTGGTCGATGCGGAATTTGCCGCGCATATCGGCGCCGTTTACGCCGCTGATGCCATGATGTGTGTGCGCCTTGCCCGGGAATTGCAGCGAAAGAAATGATAAAAAAACAGCAAAAAATTTGACAAATCAGATTTGTTTGCTATATTGCAGAACAAACAAGCAAAACTGTTTGCTTGGAAAACATATTACAGGAGTAGATTTATGACGATTTGCCGTTACTGTATGGCTGAAGTCAGCGAACGCGAGATCGAAGCCGAAGATGGTTGCTGCCCGGAGTGCGGCGCATTGCTTTCTGCCGGCGGTGGCTACCTGGGGGATGAAGACGGGTACGACGATATCGATGAACTCGAGGATGATGAATTCAGTTATCTTGATGATGACGAAGAAGATTACGATGACGATGCGTATGACGATGACGCATTTTACGAAGATGATGACGAGTTCGACGAATTTGATGATGAGTTTGAAGACGAAGAACTCTACTGATCTTGCCTGATCAAAGCGTAAAAAAAGATATTATGAGAGACCTCGCGGTGTCTTATAATATTTTTTTTATGCCTGAAAATAAAAAGTGGCTTGCCTTTTGATAAAACGGATTTATGTTAAGCCATAAAGGAAGAGCGAAGTTGCAAAATGCGCTTCATAACCCGCCTTTTCCGATAAATCCGCTGCATTTCATTTGGCAATGAAGCATTGTTCCACTTATATTGTCTGGGGAATTAAAAATGAGTGTCGGGGGGTGATCCCGATCCCCTGCCAGAGCGCGCTGATCCGCATAAAGTCCCCCGAAAATCTCCACAGTAAGAGATCACCAGCCCTCTTAATATAATTTTCTTTTTTTCTGTTTGCATTATTTCTTTTGTGGTTATATATTAAGAACGCTGTCGATAACGGCAGTGGCTAATTGAAAACTGTTCGCATTTTACGGCAAATTCGTCCGAAACCGACCAAGTAAAAAACGTTTTTGTCAATCACACAGGTGAATTGTGTCCAGTGAGATTGTGCCTTTTTTTCTGCACAGTCTTGCCGGGTGCTCCTATTTGCATTGTGGTTGACAGGCTCTTGGTCGGGCCTCGGACGAAGTGCAATTCTGGAGTATTCGGCTTTTTTATTGCCCGATTTCCTTCACTATTCCACGCTGTCTACTGAAGACCAGTTTTTGTCCTTTGATTTTATTTGCAGTTATATGCAGCAATTTTTAACAGGATGATAGAAATACAAAAGGAGTTGAAAAATGAATGTATTTATCTGTCCTCAATGTCAAAAGGAATTTGACAAAACATTCAAATTTTGTGTTGAATGTGGACACAAGCTCGAAGAAAAACCGGGAGCAATGGAGCTTCTTGCTCTTTATGAACAAATGTCTGAACACATAAAATTGCTTCAAAAACACTACGAGCTGGAAATCACGCTTAATGAAAATACTGATTTGGCAGAAGCTTTGCAAAAGCAGATCTCAACAGTCAAATCACTGCTTAAAGATTGCCAAAAATTAACCTGCGATAAAGAAAAAGTTTCTGAAGCCTGTAAAACCACAGAAGAAATTTTGTCTGAAATTGGTACAATTGAAGACAAACAAAATAGATTAAAGGCCAAACAGGAAAGCAAGAAAAATAAAAAACGAAGAATAATTATCTATTCTATCCTTACGTTAGTTGTTTTGTTTGGAATTTATGTACGTTTTGCTCAATCTATTAATGCTTTTTTCAAAGCATCTTCTGAAGCAGAAACATACCAACCTAAAGAACCTACAATATCTGAAGCTCAAAAAAGAACGATGGCTGAAGCCAAAAAACTGAAGTTTGATGTTGATAAACTTGGATACTGTATTATTGGCTGCAATTCTACTGAAAAAGATTTGATCATTCCGGAGGGCATTACAGTTATTAATGACGGAGTTTTTTCAAAATGCAACCATGATTCAATTACTCTGCCGGCAAGCATTGTAAATATTCCGGATGGAGTTTTATGCGGATTTAAGAAAGTAATTATCAGTCCGGAAAATAAAAAATTCGCCGTAAATTCAGCTGGTATCCTTTATGAAAAAGAACATTTACATCGTTATTATGGAATGCCTTCAAAACAAGTTGGATATCGAATGATGGTTGGTGATCGATCCGAAATAACTTATAGCGCACCGAAGGTACTTTTTTGTCCTCCGGATTTTCAAGGAACTTTCGAGATAAAAGGAAATGTCGGAGATTATGCATTTTTTGGTTGTACTGGCTTGAAAAAAATTGTTATTGCCGGTCGCTTTGAAATTATTGGTAAAAAAGCCTTTGAAGGATGCAGTAATTTGACAGAATTTGTTTTCGATACAAAACGGGCATGGCGCGGAATGGTTTCAGATAGGGCGAATATCAAAGAAGATGCATTTAAGGATACTGGTCTAAAAGAAGTTCATCTTCCATCAGGACAGTTTTTTATCTACTACTCTGCATTCCCTGCAGATTGCAAAGTTATAGAAGATGTCAAATACAGTAATTATTGAAATTAGTAATACTTAAAAAAGAGAGAATAAAATGAATAATTTTGTTTGCAGTCAGTGTAAAACTGAATTTGAAGTGCCGTACAAATTTTGCAAAGAGTGCGGAGGAATTGTAGAAGAAAAACAGATAACAAGCAATCGTTTTTGCCCCCAATGCGGCAAAGAAATGCAATCCGGAGCACAATTTTGCTCATTCTGCGGCGGAAAGGCAAAAGGTTCTTCCAAAAAAGGCTTTTTAATTTTTCTTGCTATATTAATAGTGCTTGGTGCTGCGGGAGGAGTTGGCTATAAATTTTACTGCAATAGAAGCACCTCTGATTCTAATTCTGCCAGACGGGCGAAAATCTTAAGGCATATCAAGAATAAGTATTCGAAACAAGCCTATATAGGACCATTTCAATGCCATTATGTTCGAACATCTGTTAAGTTGAATAAATTCGAAACAGAATCCAGTACGACTATCAGTTACAACGGTGATGTTGAATATAAATGTGCAAAACATGATTTCCAATGCAGAATGAGCAAAAGATCGCACCTGCACACTGAAACGATTAGTTCACGTTTTTCTGTTACTTATTGGAAGGAAACGGGAAAACTTGAGTATGATTTTGATACACACAACTTAAATCATTAGTACACGAAAGAAACAGGTTTTGACAATATTGTAAATATCGCATATAATATTAGCTGTACCTTATGGAATGTTGCAGAAAAGCAAAGGTTGTTTTCTGGATTTTAATAACATTTTAACAAAAGGCTCTGTTCCTTGATATCGGTTGATAACCCGAACAGATGTTGAAGCAATTTTTTTTCAAAAACTTAAAGGGCATTTATCCATTTGTGCAACAAATGGATAAATGCCAATAAAAGGTTTGGAAAAGGGTG
>JAFVQX010000069.1 GCA_017504585.1 Lentisphaeria bacterium | reverse complement strand
TTTTAACGTCCACCCGGCGCCTGCAGCGAACAGGTCCATAGGAGTTCCACCTTCCCGCCTTCATTGTGGCCGGACCGCGAGTTACGGAAGTATCATTGTCCCAAATTCGCGTCTTGGCGGAATGCAGGAGCCACCCGCATATTGTTACTCATGGTTCTGCTTGCCAGGCAGACGGATAGGCGCTCGGCGAAAATGGAATGTACCGGTTCTGGACTAACACCCAGTTTTTCAGTGAAATTGTTCTAACGCTTTTATCAGTTGCGCTTGAACAGTTTCTTAACAAGCGGGACTGCCAATATGGACCAGAACAGCGCCAGTGCCAGCAGTATCGGGTAAAAAGCAAAGCAGCAGAGCATCGCCGATGAAACCTTGACTCCCGCGGTAGTAGCAATCCCCAGCGCAATAAGGATCTGGGCACCGTAGGGCAGCAGCCCCTGTACCGAACAGGACGCGGTATCCAGAATACTGGCGATCCGGCGGGGGTCGCAGTTGAACTTGCTTGCCAAATCCCGGGCGATGGGGCCGGTTATAACGATAGCAACGGTGTTGTTGGCTGTAAAGATATTGACCACCCACAACAGCAGCAAAATGCCGAATTCACAGCCGGCATGTCCGGAAATGCGTTTTTCGATCCAGCCCAGCAGATACCGAATCCCCCCATTGTAACGGATCAGCGCCAGCAAACCACCGGCGAGAATAGCAACGATCAAAGTTTCGGACATGCCCAAAGCTCCGCGACCGGCTTCGGCAAGCACACTCCAGAAACCGATCTTGCCTCCAACAGCCCCCAGCACTCCGGCCAGCACGCTGCCCACAAACAAAAGCAGCAGCACGTTCAAGCCGGCCAAAGCCCCAACCAGAATAAGCAAGTAGGGCACGATATTGATAATGTGCTGCCAGCTGATGGCTTCAAGCGCATTGGCGGCTTGGGCATCGTGCTGCAAACCGATGACCACATAGATCACAAACGCCGCAACAGCTGCGGGGATGATGAGTTTGAAGTTGGCAATGAATTTGTCGCGCATGGAAACGCCCTGGGTACGGGTGGCGGCAATGGTCGTATCGGAGATCATGGACATATTATCGCCGAACATGGCGCCGCCGATCACCGCCCCGATCGCCAATTCCGGCGAAATGTGCATAGTTTTGATCAACGCCGCCGCAATGGGGGTCAGTGCCGCAATAGTACCGCAGCTGGTGCCGATCGCCAGCGAAATAAAACAACTGACAATAAACAGCCCCGCAACAAACATATTGTCGGGGATCAGATGCCGGGCAATGACCACCGCCGCATCCACCGCGCCGGAAGCTTTGGCGACCGTAGCAAAGATACCCGCCATAATAAAGATCAAACACATGACCATGATGTTGCTGTCGCCCATGCCCCGGGCAAAGAGTTCGACTTTTTTGTCCAGAGTCTTTTTCCGGTCATAGATCAGCGCCGCAGCCGAAGCTACTATAAACGCGATCGGCATCGGTACGCTGTTGAAGCTGCTGGCGGCTACTGACAACCCCAGATAAAAGACCAGAAAGACAAAAAACGGCATCAGAGCCATAAAGCTTGCGGGCCTTTCGGCAACATCCTGTTTGGATATTCTCATTGAACAAATCTCCTGTATTGATTTTTCTTACTTAAAAAGGTATATTTTATTAATATAGCACAACTATTGTTGTAAGTCAAATCAGCCAAGCTGGTTGTGTACGTTTTGTGTAAGAAAAATCTTTCATTGCATGTTTTTTATAGCAGTAATATTGCCGGTAAGCTGTAACTGTATCGGAGGAAGCAGAGGAAAAATCTTTGAAAACCAGCGCAAAACTTAAATCATCTGCTGCCACGCCCCGGCGGTATAACAAACGTATATATTCCGGAGCAAGAGCGCTGTAAGCATGCGGTTTGCCGAACCTGTAAACATACTCCCGATGCAGAGCCAGATTGTAGATCAATACCCAGTTGAGCTTGGCTTGATTGTCGATTTTTTTTATTACCGGGTGTTGGGGATTGTAAGGTTTCGGCATTGCCGGCAGGCGCGGCAGATGCCAATTGAACATGACCGAAGAAAGTATCTGGGCATTTTCCAGACACATCTTGCGCAAATGTTTATCGCAAAGGCAAATTACGGCCTTGCGGGGATTTTCGTCAAGAATAAAAAGCTGCACAACACTACCCGGCAATAAAAACTCTCCGGAGAGTTGGAAAAAACAATACACGTTATTGTTCACCGCCGGATGAAAAAAAATCCGGCCGGAAAAGTGCAAAACAATAAACTTAAGCCTTTCATTCAACGGTGGCAAAAAGTTTATCGGAGTATTTTTTCCGGCAGTATTTGAAAATCTTTATTTGGCTATGGTTATGGTTTTATAAAAAGTTTTGCCGCGATAAGTTGCGGATATCCTGGTATTGAAAGTCCTTCCGGCAGATACCGGGGGATTGCCGGCCATAACTCTGGCATACGAACCGCAATCATTGACAGATATACTTGTACCGGCAGCTCGCCATGAGGCATTGACTTTACTGCCGTTGACATAAAGTTGATAAGTTGCAGTAGCACCACGGCGGAGCGTACTGTTGCCGCGGATACTGCCGCTGCCGGAAAAAGAAGAATCCATGGAATTTGCTCCAGAACCTTTTGCCGAAGAACCATGCTTCAAAGTATGAACAGAATCAATTATATCCGAGGTAGCATCCAGAATTTCCGGAGCATGTTCAATGATACACTGCCCGATTATCAAAGCAGTATTGAGCACCATTTGCCGATGCAGTTTAACAACGCTCTGATTCAATGAATAATATCTGGTATCGTTTTTATCTATTTTTGCAACCGATGGAGCAACCAGAGCAATTCTGAATCCTGTTCCAAAATTTTTTTTGTCCGAACGTTCAAAACTACGACTCCAACTGGTCAAAAATTTTGCGGGCAACAGATAATTTCCACCACGGCACTCCCGGGCTGATGTTTTTACCAAAACATCATCCTTCAGCTGTCCGCCGAGCGGATCGATCACATTCTCGTATGAATAAAGATTGGAAGTAAACGGATATATGACCGTTCTATCCCGGCACAATTCCGCAATATTGCCATGCATATCATATAACCCCCATTGATTCGGTGCTTTACCGCCAACCGGATGCAGTTTCAGAGCGCTGTTGGCTTTGTACCACGCGAGTTTATCCAGCGTTTTACTCTCTTCAAGAAAAGTATAAATATATTCATCTCCTGATTTTTTCGAATCCGTATTTTCTGATATTTTAACAGGTAATCCGGAGTTATCATTAAAAGCCCCCGTTGTACCGGCACGGCAGGCATATTCCCATTGAGCCGCTGACGGCAGATCAAAACTGTATCCGGCCGGCAGTTTATCTTTAAACATCGTGTTGAGTTTTTCCGCAAATGACTTTGCCTCATTCCATGAAACGCAGCAAACCGGCAGATTTTTGTCAGTCAAACGTCGTGCAATGCAGTATTTGAGATGCTCTATTTTGTCAAATCCCATTACTGCACAATATTGTTCACGGGTTATTTCAAATTTCCCCAGCCAGAACTTTTGAGTGAGAGTAACTTTGCGGCCCATTTCATGAATAGTGGTGTAAAGAGCCTGTCCGCCCATAACAAAAACACCGGGCCCGATACCTTTCATTTCAAGCGGCAAATTACCGGGAAGTGTAAAGGTAAGATCCTCCGGCGGCGGATCAGAACGGGTCACTTCAGTAGAAGGAACAATTGAGGGCATAAGCGAACACCCGCTTAATACCAAACAAACCGCGATCGCCAAATAAAATCTGATTTTCATAAATTCCCTCCATTCAAGATCTTTCTGTCTGCGAATTTTTTTACTGGCGGCTGCAATTCAATATATTCTCCGATATTCCCAAGTCCGGCAAATATTGCAACTGAAATCATTTTTCAAAAAAATCCCAGTCGCCGGTGAATGCGCTGGAACTGCTGCGGATGCACTCTTTTTCATTATCCCAGTCGCCCGGTACTGTATGCGGTGCCACCCGCGGCAGGATATTGCATGCCACGCAGCCGGTATTTTTCCGGAATATGACCATCTTTTCGTAAGCCTTGCGGTAGTCCGAAAGTTTGAAATACTGGAACAGACAATGACGCACCATTACTTCCACCACCATATTGTGCTTGCGCATGTAGTCAAAGACTTCTTCGGTTTTATAAGCCCGGCATGATCCGCCGCGCCATCCCCAGGTGCGGGTGGTAACGATCCTGCCGTCGGGCAGCCGGGTCTTGAATTCTTCGGTACGCATACCAAGGCAATGGACACGGTTGGTCATTTCCACTACATGCATAAAAGTCACGGCGGCAGGGCAACCGATCATTAAAGCGTAACCACCGGCATCTTCCAGTTTGCCCAGCGGCGATTTCTGCCCCAGACAGAGGGTTTTGTGGTGGTCGGCCACCCAATGAAAATTCTTTTTGCCGTAAACAGCAATACTGTGCGATGGGTTGAGCGAACGGCTTACTTCGGGCAGTTTCCGGAACTCTTCGGAAATGATCCCGGTGGAAGAAGGCGTATTTTTGACATCAAAAAACTCATCATCGCTGCGTCCGAGGTAATATGGGAAATCAAAAGACGGCATCATCAGCACACCTTTTTTTCCGCAGCGATCCACCAGAGTTTTCACCACCGCCGCCGGCCCGCCTTTTACCCCGCCCAAAGTACCGTAGGCGCTGTGGACAATAAGTTTGTGATCATGCTCCACGCCCAAAGTTTCGAGAGCCAAGTTTATATCTTCGACGTGCAATTCATCGGCATATTTTATTTCGTAATACCCGTAAGGCTCCATGCGCTTGAAGAACACCACCAATCCGGCGGTTTCCTTGAAGTCGATGGGGGTTTTCAGCATAAAACAGCTTATGACATAGGCTTCGTACAAATTGCGTTTGCCATCCAGCAAAGCTTGCAGCAGCATGGAGGGTTTGGCAATAAATCCGTAACGCTCTTCTTCCGGCAAACGGGCAAGACTCATGATCTGGCGGATGTTTTTGCTGCGTTTTACGGTCATATAAGCCATGCGGACTTCGCTGTTGGTAAGAGCGTAAATATCGATTTCAAGCGAGCTTGGCGCATACCTTTTGCGGATGGCGGCAAACAGCTTTCCGGCCTCGGCGGGTTTGATGGTTTTGGGCACATATTTATTTATGGACAAAACCCGCCGGGCAAAGTAATCCACCAGAAAATCCCCGATAACATTGCCCGCATAGGCATTGAGTTTGCCCGCCTTGAGATTTCCGGCAAGCCGTTTGAAATCTTTTACCGCATCCTGTTTGACCGCCTTGATCACCCGCTTGAGCAGACTGCGATCTCCCCTGCCCCGCTTGACGGTGCCCAGTTCGGCAAGATAAGCGCACCAGACATTGAAGGATATTCCGGCAATATCCCAATCCGCTTCGGCAAAGATCGCTCCGGAGTTGTGGTGCCGATCTATCGCCGGCGGGGTGTGCAGCCAGCAAGTTGGTATATCAAATGGCGTATCGGCGCCGAAAGTATCGTCCGAAAGATTGCCCGGCGTTTCCCGGAAAGGCAGCTCCGGGTAGCGTTTGAGCAAATATTCGCGGATGATCGCCACATCCAGACATGGTGCCGACGCCGGGCTGTGACGCAACTCCGGCAACACCCCGGCAAGTTTGAGTGTTGCGTGGCATATACTGTCCATATTGGTTGCCGAAATGATTTTGCCGGAGCGTTTGGCGTTGTGGAAAAATTCCGAAAACCCGTAGCGTTCCATGGCAAACACCAGCCGGATGCTCTTTTCCAGCGGCGGGATCACTCCTTTTCTGACCATCGTTTTAAGCGCTCTGGCAATGGCAATACTTATGACCACCCCGGCGGCATCATCGGGCACAAATGGTTCGTACATATGGGCAAAAAGCGCGATCTCCTCTTTGCTTTTGCCGGGGATGCGGCCGGTGACGGTGTAAGTAACGCCCTCGTACACCCGGGTATTCATTACGGCTTTGAGGGTGATTTTTTCTCCGGCAGCAAGTTTTTCCGCAAGTTCGGAACCTTTGCGGGGAGTTATGGAGTAATTCCAGAGCATTTTATTGCCCTTGACATAATACCAGCCGCACCAGCCCACACCGTTCATCCAGCGGACATCGTCGGGATTGGTTTCCAGAGTATTTTCCACATAGCTCACCAGCCCCACGGCACCGGAAAGCGCCAGCTTGCGCATCAAATCCCCCGCCGGCGAGCGATGGCACAAAACGATCTTTCCGGCAAACTCGCTCCAATCTTCGGAACTGGCGCTCTTCAAACTGACCAGTTCAGCAGTAACGCCGCCCTCCGGTGTGGGGGGGCTCCAGATCACTGCATTCAAAGGCTCCACATTGGTATCGGCAAGCATCCGCTTATCTTCCGGCAAGTCAGGATCCACTATCTCCAGCGTGCAGCGCCCGGTGCGATCCCACGCATAAGGCATGGTGCAGTCGTCGTAGGTGGTTACACCGTCAAGGGGTATGGCATAGCGTTCCACATCGGACAAACCGGCTTGCTTCATCAAATCCGCAACATATTGGCTGGAAACAGCAAATTCGCTGTTGTCGGTATTGCGTTCCAATTCATTGAGTTTCAGGGAATGAGTTTTTATATAGTCCATATCCAACATTCTGGCGGCGACTGCGGGGAAATCGATGTTCATGGAACAAACTCCTGTATGATAAAAGATTTATTTTTCGAGGTGATTTCAATTTATTTATTCGGATAATTTACATTACTGCCGGATAAAAAGCAAATTGCGGTTTGCGGTTTAAACAAAAACAGCACAGTTGCAGTTTGCTTTTTATATTCCGGTAGAGGCAAAAAGTTTTCCGGAAAAATCTTTCCGGTATTGTCCGGGAGTCATATTGAGCTTCTGGCGGAATATCTTGTAAAAGTAGTTGGCATTGGCAAATCCGCACAGTATGGCAATATCTTCCACCGGGGTACTGCTGCCGGCAAGGAGCGAACACGCTTTTTTCAGCTGGCTTTGAATAACGTATTCTTTGGGTGACAGATCAAAAGCTTTCTGCCATTGCCGGTAAAAACTGCGTTCGCTCAAGCCATATTCTTTCAGGAGTTTATCCAGCGGTCTGCCCTGCATAAGTTCTCCGGCAATGGAATTGAGTTTTACATCGCCATGCTTGGTCCCCATATCGGTTTCGATACGGCGCAGCACTACTTCGCTGAACAACCTTACAGCCAGAATATCTATACGGTCTGCTGAACCGGTTTTATCCAAATCAGCGGCAGCTTTGTTCAATTCGCCCAATATATCGGTGGGGAAGCCCTGAAATTCCACCTTAAAACGTTGTTTGCCGGAAAAACCGAAAAACTTTGCCAGCGCCGCCATGGTTTCTGACGAATACCGGAAAAATATCTCGTCATGCCGGGCGGGTTTGATCGTCTTGAGTACCGTTCCCGGCATCAGAATTATCATAAAAGGCAGTCCGCCGGGTTCACGGACAACGACTTCGTTGTTTATCTGCAAAACAGACTGTTCCAAATAATTGCACCCCAGACAGATAAATCCGCCATCGACTTCGTCGTTATTGTGCTGGTGCGAGTGGTTGGGCAGCCAGCCGAATTCCAGCACTTTGTAAGGAAAATCAAAGACCCTCGGAATATTCTGCAAATCATATTTTTTCTGATTACTCACAAAAGCCTCCTGCTTTTTTGGCAGAAAAGGAAAGTTTTTTGGCAAAAACCAACCTTGACTAAATATTTGATTTGTTGTATAATATAGATAATGTATAGTAAAAAATCAAATTTTCCAATTACTTTTTTATTGGCAAGAAAGGATAGTATTTTATGGCAACGAGCGTCAAGGCTGCTTTTGATTTCAGCAATATCAAAGGCAAACTGAACCCCGCCCAGCACGGCAGCAACTCGGCACCACCGTACAGCCGCCGCTGGCTGTTCAATATGGATGAGGAGTTTAAAAGTCTGCATTTTATGTATGCAAGAACTCACGACTGGCCCTTGTGGAACCCCGGTCAGCGGTTGATCGACACGCACTTTATTTTCCCTTTGATGCACCTTGCCCCCCAAGACCCCAAAAACTACTATTTCCGTGCCACCGACGAAATGCTGCGCATCACTCAAGCAACCGGCATGAAGATATTTTACCGGCTGGGCACCAGTATTGAGCATAACAGCGATCAGGCCAATGAACACAATAATACACTGGTGCCGGAAGACTTTGACCATTACGCCGAAGTTCTTGCCGGGATCGTGCGGCACTACACTCAAGGCTGGGCAAACGGCTTTTACTACGATATAGAGTATTGGGAGATCTGGAACGAGCCGGAGCTGGGCACCCAGACCTGGTGCGGCACCAAAGAGGAATTTGCCCGCTTTTTTGTGACCGTACTCAAGCGGCTCAAAAGCGAATTTCCCAAAATCAAAGTTGGCGGTCCGGCATTCACCACTCCGCTGGGCGAATGGCAGAATGCAGTTTTGCAAGCGTGCAAAGATGCCAATATCGCTCCGGATTTTTACAGCTGCCACTGCTACACCAACGAGCCGGAAAAGCTCATCCGCCGCCCCCGGGAGGCACGGGAGCTGTTGGATTCTTTCGGCTTTACCCAAACCGAAGTATCCATCAACGAATGGCACTTCCGGCAGGATTGGTCTGGTGTGACCAGCCGGGCGCCGCGGGATCTGGTGCGTTACACCATGGATGGACCTTTGGGGCATTGCAACATACAATCGGCAGTCTTCAATCTGGCGGTTTTGATCGGCTGGCAGGATGAACCGTTGGAAAGTGCCTGTTATTACGGAGCCGGCCCGGACGGCAGTTTCGGCTACCGCGATCATGAGCACCGCTGGAACAAATGTTTTTACAGTATGCGGATGTTTGGCGAAGTGGTCAGCCAGTATGTTTATAAGGTGGCTGTGGATGTTGCACCGCACCCCTACCGGAATATTTACGCCATGGGTGTTCTTTCCGAAGACAAGGAAAAAGCTGCCATACTTATTGCCGACTACGCCGGAAACGAAGCTGCCACATGCTCCTTTGCTATAAAAGGCCTGGAAAATTACCGCTGCGTGGAAGCCCGTATTTTGGATAACACCCTTGATCTGGCGCCCTGTCAGGTCAATATCCACGGCAATACCCTGACCGTTGCCAAAAACGATCCGGGATCGGCAGCATGGCTCATTGAGTTTGAAAAGAGTAAATAAATATCAAAAACATCTATGTTTTTACGATATGGTTCAAATAAAAAACTCTAAAACGAGGCAATTTCAAAAGTAATTCAAAAGATGGCAAAGATGGCATCGCAAAGAACTGCAAAGGGTAGTTTGAAGCTGCTACCTGCAGGGTAACAGCTGAAAACGCTCCCTTTCGCAGAGCGAAGCGAGGACGCTTTGACAATTTTGAGGAGTTTTGAAATTGGCTCAAACAAATAAAATAAAGGGAGATGCATTTATGAAACGCAACGAAGAGAATGTTTCCTGTTTGTGCACAAACAGGAAGCCCATGGGCTTCACTTTGATCGAACTTTTGGTGGTCATCGCCATTATTGCCATACTTGCGGCAATGCTTTTACCGGCACTTTCCGCCGCCCGTGAACGAGCCCGCAGTGCTAATTGCATGAACAAACTCAAGCAAATAGGCTTGGCAACTTTAACTTATGCCAATGACAATTATGACTTTGTTCCGGTCAAAGGGGCCCTCCGTTCAGGGTGCAGTTGCAAAAATTGTTATTATGCTGTAAAAAACTATTATCAGGGAAGCTCCTCTACCGGTGCCGGATGTCCTCCGGCAGTACTGCTTTACAGCAAATATCTTGCCCAGGATAAAATCGGCAACATGCAGCAAAAGGAGTCGTTCCGCTGTCCCAGCGATACAAACTATTACACAAGCAATGCCATATCTTATTATTACGCCGTGGTCGGTCATGGCAGCGATGCAGTCACCAAAGTAACCAGCGGTTTTCGGGTCAGTCCCCGGATCAGAGTCGGGCGTGATGACCCCAATCTGACATTTTATTATGATGCCGCCAGCTTTGGTTCTGGCACCCAGCCGATGATCCACCCCAACGTAATAAATGTATTGCGTTTCGGCGGGCATGTGGAAAATGTCAACACTACCGAAGCCAAAGTCAAGGCTTACGGGATCGAAACTTTTGTAGTCAATATTCTGGAACCGCAGAACAAAGATAACTACGGCGCTCCGGCTAACTGAAAAAATCAGGTTTTACATTTATGAATATCAAATCTTTACTGCCGGCGGCACTGCTGTTGGCTGCCGGGAGCGTTTTTGCCGGAGAGTTTGCTCTGACCAACAACGCTTTGCAGAATAAAATCACTTACAACGGGCAAGATCTGGTGGAAAAAATCTCCAGCAAAGTCCTTGCCCAGGGGGAATTCACCCCCGATGCAAAAAAAAGTTTCACCCCCGGTATTTCCAATATCTGGAGCGAAAACCCCGCCTCGCTTTTCCGGCAGGAAGTGGCGCTGGCGGCGGATAAAAAGAGTGTGGAAATATCTTTTCTGGCGTACAACGATGCTTTTCAGCGTCACCCGGGCAAAACGTTGGAAATCGTCTTGCCGTACAGCTTTTTTGAAGGTGCCGAATACGAAGGCTTGCACACCAACGGCAGAATGTGGAAAACTTGCAAAGGCAAACTTACCGCCCAAACTCCCAATGGAGCCATCGACCGGCGGCTTTTCCGCTTTTTTACCATAAAAAA
Organism: Lentisphaeria bacterium; assembly: GCA_017504585.1. Taxonomy (GTDB): domain Bacteria; phylum Verrucomicrobiota; class Lentisphaeria; order Victivallales; family Victivallaceae; genus SIG78. The sequence goes on along the minus strand of JAFVQX010000069.1, from coordinate 13,868 downwards.
AGGCGATACCAAACTTATTTTTGACTTTAATGTGCAAGGCCCTGCCGACTATTTCAGCAGCTGGCGGCAGTATACCATCCGCGCTATATGGGATGTCCGCCGTGCCGGCGATAAACTTATTATGCGTATGCAGACCTCGCTGCCCTCCAGCGGCGGTTTTGTGGGTGCCAAACTGCGTATTTATGAGGGCGGATTTGCCGACTACCACAAGCTCCACGCATGGAAAGCGTTCCACTACAACAGCCAGCTGCGGCCGAAAAATCTCTTCAGCTTCGGGGCAAAAAATACCGGCAAAGTCTACACTCACGCCGATTTGCAGCTGTTTAATCAGCAGAATAAAGCCGGCTGGCTGGATAACTCCAATTTGAAAAGTCATATCAACTCCCCCTATGGAGCATATTACAGCAATGTTTCCGGCAAAGACAAAACATTCCGCATCAGCGATCTTACTCCGGGCATCCATATTGTAACTGTTACCGCGGGCAACTACGGCAATCTGCCCAACAAGTTTGCGGTTTCGCTCAACGGTCAGCCTATGAAAAAGGGTGATGTTACTGTTCCTGATAAACATGCAACAACTTTAACACAAGCAATTTGGGTGGATAATGGAACATTGGATATAAAGTTTGCGGGCAACTTTATCGTGTCGGCGATTTCCACCCAATTCCTGCTGGCAAGTACCGAAGACTTCAGTTTCCGCCGCTCCTTCTGGGTCAGCAGCGGCTTTGAAGTTTCGCCGGTCTACCGCAACGATTTCTGGGTCAAAGCTGCCGATACTTTCCCCGCATGGGCAGAAACTGTCTTTATGCCGGAACCGGGCAAAGAGACCAGCGGCGTCCGGAAAACTGCCGAAGCTCCGGTGGAGCTGCCCGATTTGAATTCTCCGGCAATGCGTTGGCGGTACAGCTCCAACATGATCCAGTTCGGCGGATACAGCCGCAGCGAGTGGTGGGACGAAGAAAAACTGCAGACCAAGCTGGATTCTTTCCGCAAACAGGGGGTCAAAGCCTTTATGTCCGGCGGATTGCTCTCCCGCCATACCTATATGTTTGCCAAAAAGAAAAATACCGAAAACTTTGCCAAACTTATCAAACAGGCCCATAAAGCTGACCTCAAAGTCATCGACCACCACGACGCTACACTGTTGTGGAACATCGACCACGGCTTCCGGGTCATGGCAGAACGGCTGGGGCAGACCGAACGGGATTGGGAAACCAATCTGCCCAACACCCGCTTCTGCATCATGAACAAAGAGTTCAACGCGATCTATGTGGAATACTGCAAAGAGCTGGTCAAACTGGGCGTAGACGGGTTCCAGATCGACGAAGCCTACTTTTTCAGCCGCGGCTGTGTCTGTGCCGACTGCCGCCGCCAGTTCCACGCCGATACCAACTGGTATCTGCCGTTAAATGAGCTGGATCCGGCATGGAAAAATCTTAATTCGCCCCTGCGTAAAGCATGGTTTGAGTGGAAGCGTACCCAGGAAGCCAACTGGATGGTCAATCTGCGGAGAAAACTCAAAGATCTGAACCCCGATCTCTGTTTTTCGCAGTACACCACCCACTGGGGTTTTACCATGTCGCTGCCCCGCACCAACATCACCCGGGATATGGAAGAATACGCCCGGGCGGTGGATTACTTCGGCACCGAAGTCATGACCCGCAATCCCATTGCCAGCGGCAGACCGCTGGTGCCCTACCGCAAAGCGTTCAATCTGCTGAACTTTGCCTACGGTGCTCCGATCTGGGCGATATATTACAACAATCACCCCGATATAAGAAGTTTCTGCTACGCTTTGAGCAATATGACCAAGCAGCAGGCTTTGATTGCCTACATGCCGGTACCGCCGGGCAAACAGGATTTCCAGAGCTTTGTGGCCAATCCGGATAATATGGATAAAACTCAAGCGGTGGAACAGACAAAAATCGCCTTGCTTTTCTCCCGCTCCAGCCGCGACTGGAATTCCGGCGTGGGCTTTGAGCCGGAACTCTTCGGTTTGGCTCAAACGCTGGAAGAAATGCACACACCCTACACCATTATCGGCGAAGTGAGTCTGAAGCCGGATGTCCTCAAGCAGTTCAAAGTTCTTGCCATCGGCACTTCCGGCTGTTTGAGCGATGAGCAGATCAAAGTCATCAAAGAGTTTGCTTTTAACGGCGGCACGGTGCTTTTGAGCAACATTGCCGGTACTTTCGACCCCTTGGGCAACCGCCGCCAAGTGTGGGCTTTTGCCGATGTATTAAAGTTCAGTCCCCGGATAACGCCAGCCAAAAATATCAAAGAGCTTACTGACGCTCAAGGCAATAAAGTTGTGATGGCCCGGGCGGTAACTTATTACGAGCCCAAGCCCCTCTACCGCGGCAAAAGTCAGGTTTACGCCAAAGTTGGCAAAAACAACCTGCCGGTATTTATCGAAAAAGCTTACGGCAAAGGCAAATTCATCTACAACCCGATGCAAATGACCGGCAATCTCTATGCCCGGGAAGGCGCGGTGGGGAAAAAGTGGTACTTCAAGCGCGATGATGCTCTTGCCAAACTTATGCACAATGTGCTGGCTCAACAGCTCAAAGGCGCCAGAGTATGGCAGACCGACGCTCCGGAAAAGGTCTACACCACTATTTATGCTGAAAAAGAGCGTATGCTCATACACTTTCTCAACGGCTTGGGTACCAATAATCTTGCTTACGGCGAAGTCATGACCGATAAGATCAAGGGCGATCCCTTCCCTGCGATCACCCGGGATATAACCTTTACGCTGGAAAAACCGCTCTTTGCCATCGGCAAAGTCTACGCTGTTTCGCCGGATTTCAAAGGTCGTAAAGAGTTGAAGAGTCAAACTCTTGCCGACGGCAGCATAAAAGCGGTTCTGCCCAAAGAGCTTTTGAAGATATACACTATTGTAATATTGGAAAAAAAGCGCTGAAAACGGCTGCATATATTTGAAAAAATCCCTGCCGGGTGTAAATTATTCAAACAAGAGGCAATTTCAAAAGTTCTCAAAAAACTTTGAAATGGCCTCGCAAATTTAATATCAAGGAAATGTTTTTATGCAAAAGTTTACTGTAAAATTGATCCCCGGCGATGGGATCGGTGTTGATGTTATCCGCGAAGCAGTCCGGGTGCTGAAAACGCTGGAAAAGCTCCACGGGGGCGTACAATTCGAATTTCAGGAGTTGGAGTGGAGCTGCCAGTATTACCTGAAAACCGGGCGCATGATGCCGGAAGACGGCTTGAAAATACTGGCAGATTGCGACTCAATACTGCTGGGAGCCGTGGGCTTCCCCGGCGTGCCGGATCATGTATCGCTGCGGGAACTCTTGCTGCCAATCCGGGTGGGTTTTGACCAGTATGTAAATCTGCGCCCGGTCAAACTGCTCAAGGGATTGAGTTCGCCGATCAAAAACGAAGATATCGACTTTGTGGTGATCCGCGAAAACTCCGAAGGCGAGTATTGCGGCAAAGGCTTTGTCGAAAAAGAAAACACTCCCGACGAAACCGTGCATCAGGACTCCATTTTCACCCGCAAAGGCACCGAGCGGATCATCCGTTATGCTTACGAATATGCCAAAAATCATCAGCTCAACAAGGTCATGAGTGCCACCAAGTCCAATGCCCTCAATTACTCCATGGTTTTCTGGGACAAAGTCTTTCACGAAGTTGCCGCCGAACACAAAGAGTTTGAGTCCGCGCAAATGCACATCGACGCCCTTGCCGGGTACTTTATCATGCATCCCGACCGGCTGCAGGTGGTGGTGGCAAGCAATCTCTTTGGGGACATTCTGACCGATTTGGGTTCCGCCATGCTGGGCAGTATCGGCATATCCCCCTCGGCCAACCTCAACCCCGAAGGCAAATATCCCAGCATGTTTGAGCCGATCCATGGTTCGGCACCGGATATCGCCGGCAAAGGCATAGCCAACCCCATTGGTACATTCTGGGCAGCGGCAATGATGCTTGACCACTTCAAGCTCTATGATATGTCCGGCAAACTGATGGATGCGGTGACCGACGTGCTGGCTGCCGGGGCGATCCGCACTCCGGATATCGGAGGAAAATCCACCACAACTGAAGTTACAGATGCTGTAATAGCTGCACTCTGAAAAATAAATTCAAACACGAGGTGTTTTATGCTTGACCGATCTGCTATTGCTGCAAGTTTGCGGGATCTTGGTTTGAGAAACGGCGATATCGTATTGCTGCACAGTTCTTTGATAAGTCTGGGCAAAGTCAATGGCGGCCCGGCGGCGGTGATCGATGCGTTTCTGGAAGTTATAGGCAATGAAGGTACTCTGCTGGTGCCGGTTTTCGGCGCACTGGGTATTCTGACCGACGAAGTAAAAACCCGCCCCGGCGTGGTCATAAGCCCCTGCCCCGTGGGTACGCTGGCAGCCATCGGCAAAGATGCCGAAGAACTCTGCCGCGATCACTGGAAGGCCGAAACCGCCCACGGCAATGATACCCCCTTCACCCGCCTGGCGGAAAAAGGCGGCTTTATCTGCCTGCTGGGTGTGGATTAGGATCGCAACACCACCTTGCACAGCGTGGAAGCACTTCTGGAACTGCCCTATCTTAATACGGTCACCAGGACTTTCACCACCCCCGACGGCGAAGAAGTCACCAAAACCTGGAAGTTCTACCCCGGCCCGCACCGGGATTTTATCGGCTTGGACTCCCTGCTGGAAGGCGCCATGACCCGGGGCAGGATCGGCAACGCAGTAGTGCGGCTGATCGACGCACGCAAGATGTACGATACAGCTTTGAGTATCGGCAATGCTGATCCGGCGTTTGCGCTTTGCGACAATCCGGAGTGTGCCGATTGCGTCAGACAGCGTGCAGCGATCTTCGCTGACCGCATAGAGCACGAAAGTTTCAAACTTGCCGCCTCCAGCCGCCTTGCCGGAAGATATGTGGACGAAATGATCGAAAACTGCAAGAAATGCGGTATCAAATATATTGAACTCGACTACATTCAGGGCAAAGCCTGGAACAAGTACCCGGCAGAAAAACTCATCCGCTGGATCAATGATTTTAACGCCGCCGGTATCAGCGTAAGTGCGGTGCGGTGTATGAGTGTGCCCGAAAATGCCCATGATTTGATCGATCTGGCTGTTGCCATCGGCGCCGGACAGCTTATTCTGCCTTTGAACGACAGTTACGGCGCAGCCAAAGCCGCTGCCGATGCGGGTTTGAGTGTTGCTTATTTCAACACCAATCAGGGCGCCGTCCGCGCCGCAGCTAAACTCAACCGCCACCGGACAACTGCCGACCGCGATTACGGTTTTGTCTTTAATCCGGCAAACTTTGTGCTGGCGGGCGAAATGCCGTTTTTGCAATCGTGGCGGCTGGGCAGATTTATCAAAACCACCCGGCAGCTCGATGTGGCAGATGTCACATGGGATGGCAGACCGACCACCTTTGCCGGAGGCAATGCCGAGGTCAAAGAGCTTATTTCCATTATCCGCTGCCACAGCTTCCCGGGCTTTATTACTCTGGGCGGCGGCGGCAGTTACCCCGGCACTTTGAAAGAGGCGGTGGATAACTTTACCGAACTCTTGGATACCATGTGATATGCCCCAGCGTGGTGCAGAAAAAACTGTTGCCGGAGAGCAGGAAAAACTCTCCGGCGAGATCGTAAGAATACTTTTTGTCAATCCCGACAATCAGTACAGTGTTTTGCACATTCTGACGCCCGACCGCAAGACCGAAACGGTCTGCGGCACCAACTTCGGCTGCAGCGAGGGTGACTATGTGGAAGCCGTCGGCCGCTGGGGAGAACACCCGGAATACGGCCGGCAGTTCAAAGCAGACTCCATCGCTGCGGTATTGCCCGAAAGCACTGTGGGGCTGAAACGTTTTCTTGCCTCGGGCATAGTGCCGGGCATCGGCAGCAAAACGGCCGCGGCTATTGTAGATTACTTTGGCAAAGATACTTGCGATATACTGACCAATCACCCCAACCGCTTGCGGGAAATCCCCAAGATGGGCATGAAAAAAGTCGCCGCCATCCGCGAAGCGTGGAAAAAGTATGGCGACCGCCGTCAGAGTGCTATTTTTCTGCAAGGTCTGGGGATCAGTCCGGCATATTGCGCCAGATTGTTCAAGCGTTATGGCGATGCCGCCGCCCAAATAGTCAGACAAAACCCTTACCAGCTGGCACAGGATGTCGACGGCATCGGATTTGTCCGTGCCGACCAGATCGCCGCGGGCATGGGCATTGCGCCGGACGCGCCGGAGCGGCTCTGTGCCGGAGCGGTGCATGTATTGGATATGCAGACCCAGCACGGACATTGCTGTATACCCAAAGAGCTTTTGCAGCAGGAGATAAGCACTTTGCTGAAAGTCAGCGAAACCGCCGCATTGCAGGCAACAGCTTATGCCATCGATAAAAAACGGATCATTATCGACAATGACATGGCATATTTGGCTTATCTGTTAAAATACGAGTGCGAATTGCCGCGCCACATCAAACGCTTGAGTTCCATGCAGGATTTTTCCGGCAGGCGCACCGGCAGGATAGCCGATCGCAGCAAGCTCAAGTTATCCGATGAGCAAACTCAAGCAGTACAGGCAGTTGCCATGTCGCCGCTGGTGATCATTACCGGCGGCCCCGGGGTGGGCAAAACCACAGTACTGGGCGAAATCGTCCGGCGCAGCAAACGCGCCAACTTGCGTCTGGCTCTGGCGGCCCCCACCGGCAGAGCCGCCAAACGCATGAGCGAAGCCACCGGCGAAAATGCCAAAACATTGCACCGGCTGCTGGGCTATGAAGCCGAAACCAATAAATTTACTTTTAATGAAGATAAACCTCTGGAAGCCGACATCATATTGGTTGACGAAGTTTCCATGCTGGATCTGCCGCTGGCGGTGGCGCTTTTCCGGGCGGTACGTTCCGGAGCAAGTCTGGTGCTTATCGGCGACGCCGACCAGCTGCCGTCGGTGGGGCCGGGGCGGGTATTGGCAGATTTTCTGGAGTGCGGCAGATTTTTTGCCGTTGTCCGCCTGACTGAAATCTTCCGACAGGCCAGCGAAAGTTTGATCATCACCAACGCCCACCGGGTCAACGCCGGATCATTGCCGGACACCGGCGAAAACAACGATCCGGATGTTCTGAAAGATTTTTACTGGATAGAACAGGACGAACCGGCGGCCGCAGTAAAAGTCATCGAAAAACTGCTGAAACGCATCCCGGAGCGCTTCGGATATGATCCGGTAAGCGAAGTACAGATCCTTACCCCCATGAACCGTACCTTATGCGGCACGGTTGCGTTGAATGCTGAACTGCAAAAACTGTTGAATCCGGAAAAGAAAGATTTTCTGGAAGCCGGTGAACGTATATTCAAACTGGACGACAAAGTTATGCAGATAAGCAATAACTACGATAAAAATGTCTTCAACGGCGATATGGGCATAATCCGTTATGTCAGTGCCAGAGAACGCATTATAGCCGTCAGGTTTGATAACGAGCGGTTGATCAAATATACCTCTGACGAATTTTCCGAACTGGTACATGCCTACGCCGTAACGGTGCATAAGTCCCAAGGCTGCGAATTTCCGGTGGTGATATTGACCATGCTCTCCCAGCATTATATGATGCTGGGGCGCAATCTGCTCTATACAGCAATGACCAGAGCCAAGAAACTCCTGATAATCGTCGGCAGCCGCAAAGCTCTGGAAATGGCAACCGCCAATTACCGCAGCGAAGTAAGGTACACGCTGCTGAAAAAGCGGTTACAGGAAGTTTGATTTTTTACCGGACGGTGCGGGTTTGTAAATACCAATCCCAATAGTTGCGCAGATATTCCACCTGCTCTTTGTGACTTTCAAAACAGAACCAGCCGCTTTGCAGGGCGCACCAGCCGTCGATGCTTTTTCTATCCAGAGCATAAGCAATTTTGCTGCATTGATTTTTCATTTGATCCATCACCTGGGGTATGCCGCCCTCGCCATAAGCGTGGAGAAATTGCCCCTGAATGATCTCTTTGCCCGGGAAAAGCTCCCGCAAACGGCGGATATCTTCGTGATAAAGAGCGTTCCAGAAGTAATCAGTGGAGTTCCAGCACCAGACACTCAAGCCGTCAAAATCATCGGCACAAGTGGTTAGAGTGGATTGATCCTGGGTGGTGAAATAACGCACTAAATAGAGCTTCAAATCCGGATTGATGCTTTTAAGAGTGCCGCAAACCCGGTGCAGATCTTCATCGGTCATATCTTTGGAGGGCCCCACCGGCGAACGGAAGTCATCGATAATGGCACCTTTGATATTGGGGTATTTAAGCGAAAGTTTCGCCAGCTTTTCAGCGGCTTCGGCATAATGGATCTGCCAGTTGCCTTTGCCGGGGCCGTTGGCTTCGATGTGGGTAAGTCCGCCGATAACATTGGGTATATCCTGAAGCTTTTCGCACTGGAAATCGTTGAACGCATCCAGTGTATGCAATCCGTTGAGCCAGAATACATTATCTGCCTGCAGATACTTTGCCCCTGTTTCCAAACTGCAGGAAGTGGCTTTGTCGACGAAAAATGCTTTACCGGGAACTGTATCAAGTACATAGCCCCACACCCAGAATTTGTTGTTCATAAATAATACCCTTTATGTTGTTTTTCTGAAAATCAAACCTTGATTTTTCCTGTTCAATACCTTATATTATAGCATAAAAGATAAAAAAATAAATGTTGCAATCCTGAAAAAAATATGTCTGAAACTTGCAAAAAACAACTTTCTGCATATAATTTGCATATCCACCTTGCCCAATATCTGCCGCATGTTCAGTGGAATTGTGTCGAAGCAGTTCACCCCAGCTGGTTTATTTTCTGGAACCCGGAGCCGGGGGCGGTCATTTGCTGCGGCAATCAGCGCTGCCAAGTAACGCCCGACCGGGCTTTCCTGATTCCGCCATATACAGTTATAAGTGGATTTTCGGAAAAAAAGTTCCCCCACTTTTATGCTCACTTCGACGCCGGGGAACCTTTTGAATATGCCGTTAATCAAATATATATATTGCCGTCAGAACCGGCAAAACGGCTGTTTGAAAAGTTTTTTGATCTGGATGCCCTGCACCGGCAACTGGGGTGGCATATAATGATACTGGAGTATCTGGCGATGCTGCCCGATGAGGCGTTGAATGGAGAAAATCAGCAGATCGACAGCCGGATAAAACGGGCATTGAAGGCGATCAACCGGGCCCCGGGCAGTAATTTGAGCAATCACGCGCTGGCTAAAATGTGCAGCATGTCGGAAAATAACTTTTACCGCTGTTTCCGCAAACAAATGAATATATCGCCCCAGCGTTACATAAAAAGTTTACAGCTCAATGCCGCAAGAAATATGCTGATAAACAGCCATATTCCCATTGAAGAGATAGCCACTCAATGCGGATTTGCCGACCGGTACAGTTTTTCCAAAGCGTTCAAGAGTTTCTTTGCAGTTTCGCCGGGAAATTTGCGGTCGAACAGCAAAAAAAATTTGCCGGAAAGTTGAAAAAATAAATTTTGTATGCTATAATATTTTTACAGAGGTAATTTAAAAAAGGAGTAAAAAATGAAGAAATTGTTGTGTGGAATTATTGCCGGAGTTTGTGCCGTATCTGCCTTCAGTGTAGCGGCGGAAAACGAAATCAAGCTGCCGACACCTAATCTGAAAAACTCTGTTACGCTGAAAACTGCTTTGGAAAAACGCAAAACCAGCCGGACTTTCAGCAATAAAGCCTTGAGCGAGCTGGATCTTTCCAACCTGCTCTGGGCGGCTTACGGTCAGAACCGTCCCAACGGCAAGCGTACAGTGCCGGTAGCCCGGGGCATTTATGCCATAGAAATGTATGTGGCACTCTCCGACGGCGTTTACAAGCATGAATTGGGCGACAATGTTTTGAAAAAGGTAACTGCCCAAGATATGCGTGCCGAATCCGACAGCAGAAAAATGGGTGCCAAGGCCCCCGTGGTGCTGGTGATGGTTGCCGATAAAGATGCGTTTGACGGCAAAGGCTCCCATTATATAGCTATGGAAGCCGGGGCGATCATGCAGAATATTTATCTTTATTGCGCCGGATACAACCTCAACACCGTGGTTTGCGGCAGCTTCAAGCCCCAGGTCTGGGCAAAAGCGCTCAAACTGCCCGCCAATAAATATGTGATCTTAACGCAGGTGGTGGGCTGTCCCCGGTAAAAATACCGTAAAAAAACACCCCTCAAAGGCTGCGGCATAACTTTTGCTGCAGCCTTTTACTCTTCTATATCCGGGTAGATATACTCTTCGCCGCAGTAATTTTTGTAAAGGAGTTTGCCGTTATCTGCCTGCAAAAGATATTCGGCATTGACCGGCACCTTGCCCCCTCCCCCCGGTAAATCGATCACCAGATGGGGATTTGCCATGCCGGAACTCCAGCCGCGCAAAGCGGTGATGATCTCCCGGGCTTTGCTCAAAGGCGTGCGGAAGTGTTCAGTACCATACACCAGGTCGCACACAAATATATAGTATGGCCGCACCCGGTTTTCCAGCAATTTCCACATAAGCTGCCGCATAACTTCCGGGTCATCATTCACCCCTTTGAGCAGCACAGTCTGACTGCCCAGCACAATACCGCCGTCGGCAAGACGTTTCAACGCCAGGCAGGTTTTTTCCGTAAATTCGTCAGGATGATTGAAGTGTATATTTATATAAAGCGGCTGATATTTTTTCAGCACTTTGACCAATTTGCCGGTAATGCGTTCCGGCAGAACACCCGGAGTACGGGTCCCGATGCGGATGATTTTTATATGCCTGGCAGCGCGCACCCCGGCAAGGATATGATCCAAAAACTCATCATCCAGCAAAAGCGGGTCGCCGCCGGAAATCAGCACATCCCGCAAGTTGGTGTGGTTTTGTATATATGACAAACCTTCTTCGATATCCTGTTGGGTAATGATAAACGGCTGGCGGAATTTCCGCTTGCGGGTACAGAACCGGCAATACATACCGCATTCGCCGGAGACCAGAAAAAGGCACCGGTCAGGGTATTTCTGCACAATAACTTCGCTTTTCCGATGCCTGATTTCCCCCAAAGGGTCATTCATCAGCGACTGGTCGGCAATCAATTCTGCCGGATCTGGCACACATTGTTTGAATAACGGGTCCCGGGGCGATTTTATCCGCTCCAGCCATGAGCGGGGTATCCGGCAGGGAAAAACCGAATTGACTTGCTGAAGCTCCTCAAGGGGCAGATCAAATTTCCGGGCAATTTCTTCAATATCGCAGACGGCTCCGGATAAGACTTTCTTCCACTTTTCCATATCTTCAATCAAGGCGTTTATATTTGGCAACAGTGTTTACTGCCCATATAATCACCGGGATCAAAACTATATAAAGTATCCCGGCAAAAACAAACACTCCCCGGGTCCCCACCCATGCAATAACACTGCCGCCCATGACCGAACCGAACATGCCGCCAAACATCCGGCCGCTGGCACTCCAGCCGAATGCAGCACCGCGACGCTCCGGCTTGACTGTATTGGAAAGCATGGCAAGCATGATCGGCTCCAACCCGCCCGCGGCAAAAAATACCAGAAAACGGGTGATACCCAGCACCCAGATAGTTTGCGACTGGGATTGCACAAGCATAACCGCCCCCGCAAATGCCATGGCCGGAACTGCCAGCATCAGGGGTTTGCACCGGTCGCTCAAATGCCCGATAACCACCCCGGAAAGAATACCGCCGACTGCCGCCGAAGCTGCCACCATCCCGGTATTGAATGCCGCACTCTCCTTGCCGCCGATAAGTTCCACCAGCAACGCCAGAAACGGCTCATCGCAACGCCTTGCCAGCGCCACAATAAACATCACGCCCAGCATCACCCAGACACCCGGACCGAAACTTGGCAGAGAAAACTTCCAGTTTCGCCCGGCGGTTGATTTTTTCACATTTTTAACCGGCGGCACAAAGTTTTCTTCCACAAAACACAAAGTCAGGATCCCCCCCAGCAGAAACGCTGCTCCGCAAGTTAAAAATGCCGCCATATAGCCAAAGTAATGCACGACCAATCCTCCGCCGACCATACCCAGCATATTGCCCGACCAGAATGATGTGGAAAGAGTCCCCAAAGCAAAACCCTGATGTTCGTCGGGCGTCGTGACCGCCACCAGTGCTTGAGCCGCCGCCACCGTTCCGGAAAAAGCCGACGAAAAGACCCGCATGACCATCAAACACCCCCAGTTGGGCATAAAATACATTGCCGGAAAAGTTATTGCCGTAACAAAATATGCCCGCAGCAGCATAAGTTTGCGGCCGTAACGGTCGCCCAATGCCCCCCAGAAGGGATTGGAAAGGCAAAAAGTCAGCAAGCCCAAGGAAAAAAACATCGAAATCGCCATCGCCCGCAGGATTTCATCTTCAAAACCAAGCTTTTCGCGCAAAAAAAGCGGTATAAATGGTATGACCATGGAAGTACCGGCCATGGCAAGCAGCTGTCCCATCCAGATACATACAAGGTTGCGTTTCCAGGATATTTTATGTGTTTTTGTCATAATACAGCTTTCTTCATATATTCGATCACATCTGCAAGTTCTTTTTGCAAATTGGGTGTAAAATCATTGCGCAAACGTTTTGCGGGATCTTCAAATTCTGCAAGCTCAAAAAACTGCACTTCGTCGATCTCTTCCCGGGAAAAATCAAAAGGGCCGTCGCAAATCAGCTTAAAAACCGTCACTATCTCGCTCTCCAGCTCATTTTTTATTGAAGAAGCAAAGAAAAACTCCGGCTCCCCGGTTATTCCCAACTCTTCAGCCAGTTCACGCCGCGCCGCGTTTTCCACGCTTTCTCCGGCGGCAACGTGCCCGCCGACTGCGGTATCCCATTTACCCGGCTGTATATCTTTAGCCGGCGATCTTTTCTGCAGCAGGATTTTCTTTTGTGTACTGTCCAGCACCACCACATGCACCGATTTATGTATCAAATCCGGATCGCCGTGGCATTGGCTGCGCGGAAAAAGTCCCCGCCACGAACCATCGGCATTATACACATCAAAAAACTCATCCATTATACATTTTACCCTGTTTTCATCGTTTTATTAATATACACCGGCACGTCATCATTGTCAAATTCCACCTTGAGCAAATGCTTATTCCACCACAAAAACCGCCATACACCTGCTTTTTCTGCAAATCTTACACCTTTTACATAAAAATTTTGATTTTTTTTATTTTTTACCATTGAAAAAATCCCAACGGCTGTTATATTAATACCACAAGAGCGAGCGTTGACCCTGTTATACTCTCTATACTTAATTAGGTTCCCCGCCTCCCCTTGGGTATAAAGGTGCTCTCTCTTGCCGGCAGAGTGTCCCCCCACCTCTGCCGGATCTTTTTTTTGTATGCGCGGGGTAATTTGGGGTCTTGCAGTTTCGCAGCCCAAGTTTCCTACCCGGACACACTCCCGGCAGATGATCATGGCAAAATTCAAAATTCCGCACACACGCCGGAAAAAATGCCGTAATATCGTTTTTATGGTTCTGTATGGTGTTATACTTCTTTGGATCTTACGCAAGTATGACATAAAACCTCTGTATCGGGAACTTAAACCCACTCCGGCACAGCTTTGTCCACAGAGATCAAGTGACCGAAAACAGTTGGATCATAAAGGGAATTTTTGTTTTGCGCTGCTTGCATTTTTATAGCGGGCAAGGTATATTACCTTTACAAAGTAATCAAATAAAGGAGGCATATCAAATGAAATTCCGCATGGTCCACAATAATCTGAACGTTTTCGATCTTGACAAAAGCATTAAATTTTATCAGGATGCTTTTGATATGCACGAAGTCAGACGCATCAACGCTAAAGACGGGAGCTTCATCATCGTATATCTGGAAGACGGCAATTCGAGTCATCAGCTTGAGTTGACAT
>JAFVQX010000068.1 GCA_017504585.1 Lentisphaeria bacterium | reverse complement strand
TATGTAACAGTAGTCCCGGAAAATAAACTTGCCTCTGCTCCGCAGGATATGATAAATATCCATATAGGGTTGACTGAATTTGTCAAAAAGCTCAATTTGGATTTTCCGCGTCCGGCAGGTTTTATGATCCACTTTGCCGATGCAAAAAACATTGTCTGTGCCGGTTATCCGGTGGTGAACAGTGATCTCTTTCACGTGGATGCAGCAAGCCATTTTATGGAACACTTTATGGGGGCAAGATTTCTGATGCCCGGCGAACTTGGTACCCACGTTCCCAAATTGACCGATTGGATCATCAAGCCGGAAAATCTCCGCGTAGTACCCGATATCTGGGTACGCAGTTGGAGCGGCACGCACGGTCAGGCTTTCGGCAGCCGCGAGCGGCACCAGCAGTCGGCAGCGTTCAACTGGGCTTTGAGTACCCATTGTTCTGCCGGAGCTGTTTTCAGATATAACCACAATGTCGGAAACTTGCTTGATCCGGAAAAATATGCAAAAACCCATCCGGAATTTTTTCCGCTCATTGACGGGAAACGCCGGATTCCGCCCAAATTGAATTTGCGTGACTGGCGGCTCCGCAACTGGGAACCGTGTTATACCGCTGACGGTATTGCCGAAGAGACGGCTAAAAACCTGATTGAATATTTTGATAAAAATCCCTATTCATTAAGCCAGAGTCTGTCCGTCAACGATTCCGGAGAGATCTGTCAGTGCGATAAATGTAAAGCTAAAAATAGCAAGATGTCCCCCGGCGTGGAATCCCAGAGTTACTACGAATGGGTGGCAAAAACAGTCAATATCGTCAATAAAAGATATCCAGACCGCCTTTACGGACTGCTCAACTACTGGGTGACGCGGGAAATGCCCGAAAATGTCAAACTGCCGCAGAATGTAATTCCCATTGTCTGCGAAGACCTCAAATTCTATGTTGACCCCCAACTGGATAAAAGACTTGAAGAACGTTTGAATAAGTGGGATAAACTCGTTTCCTCCATCGGCTGGTGGGATTACAGCTTTGAAGGTGCATATATGGTTCCGTATTACAATGCACCTTATATGGCCAAGAAGCTCCGTCATCTTTATAAAAATCACAATTTGCGTGTTTACACCGATGAATTGCACCCCGGCAGACATTGGAAAGGCGGCCCGCAGGTTTATATGATCCAGAAATTGTGCTGGAACATTGATCTCGATGAAGAAGCCTTGATCACTGAATGGCTGGAACTTATGGTGGGCAAAGAAGCCGCAGTGCCGTTCCGCAAATACTTTGAGGTATGGGCAAATTTCTGGACCAACAAAGTACCCAAAACTCCGTGGCTTCAGGATCGTGCGGCAATTCCGGCACCCTTCCTGCAGCGTAAAGATGCCAGCTATCTGGATGCTTTGGAGTACGAAGATATTACCCGATCCATCGAGTATCTTGACCAGACTCTGGCTGCCGCGCCGGAAGGCATCCACAAACAGCGTGCTGAATTTTTCCGCAACTACTTTGTTGATGCCGCCAGCCGTTATCTGCTGCCCTATATAAATATGCGCAAACTTTCTGAAAGCGGCAAAAATGCCCCCGGCAAAACGGTTTGTGAATATACTTTTGACCAGACCTATAAACCTTGGGTTCCGTGGCAGCTTGCCCGCCATACAGCCAAACTTACACTTGACCGCACCGTGGGTCGGAGCAAAGCCGGCGCGCTCAAACTCGACCGCGACCGCTCATTGAATACCGGAATGGTATTTTTCCGCCGCCCGTTGGATTTTAAACTTGAAGCCGGAAAAAATTACCGTATTTCGGTTTGGGCAAAAGGCAAAAATCTGCTCAAAGGTTCAACTGCCAGAATAATGGTTACGTTCCCGCTCAAAACCGGTGGTGCTTTGGGTACTGTACCGCTTGGTTCCGGTAGAGTCAACTATGCTCAATATATCGGCATTGAAAAGCTTGGCGATGAAAAGTGGCACAAACTTGAAGTCTATGTGGCGGTTCCAGCCAAGGCTTGGGATAAAGATGTTATCGGGGTTGATTGCCAGCTTGAAGCAACCAGTAAAGAGATGGGCGGCGCTGTCTGGTTCGACGACTTCAAAGTCGAAGAAATCACCGTTGACAATACTCAACGCTATCCGGAAATCACCGCTGAAGTCACAGCCGGTGATGATGCACAAATTTGGAAGGACCCGGAAACCGGTGAAACACTCGGTCAGGAACTGGTTGCCGATGGCGATATGGAGCAAGCTGATTGCGGCAAATGGTTCAACAGTTACACCCCTAAAGTCAAAGCCAAGACCACGGCTGCTGCTCACAGCGGCAAACAATCAATGCATCTGGTAAGCGATTCTGCAGGTGACGGTATTATGCAGATTATGCGTCCAACCGCCCGCAAAGAACTCTTTATGGTACCGTTCAAAGCCATGAAAAAAGGTGCGGAATACCGCGTGCAGCTGTGGATAAAATACACTGATTGCAAAAACTTCAAAGATATCCGTCTGCCGGGTACCGGTTTGAAAGCTCTTTTGAAAAATCCGGACAACAACTGGCACAAGCACACATTCCGCGTAACTTGCACAAAACCGGAAAGTACCGATTATTTTTCAATAGCATATGGCGACAACAAGCCCGGTGAATGTTTTATTGACGATGTATCCATACGGGAAATCATCAAAAAGTGAGTTGATTTTTTATGAGCCAAATACAAGATAAATTCGGGGTTTTCTGGTATAATCAAGCAGAGATCTGCCAATGGAGCGACGCTGATTTTGAAGCAAAAGCCCGGGAGTTCACCCAAACCGGAGTCAATATAGTAATGACTTTCAGCTGCACTCACTTCCGCTGGAGTTTTTACCCCTATTGGCAGCAGATCAATGAAGCTTTGGCAAAAATGGTTCGGGCATGTCACAAGTACAATATCCGGGTCGTGGAACATCACAGTTCTACCTTGACCCACAATCCCCGCAGTTATGCAGATTGGGAACGCTTGAAATGCTCTATGAGGATCCGACATGGTGCATTGGATATGTTCCCCGGTTTGGAAAAATATATTGCCACAGGCGATCCGGAGATCCGTTCCGGTGTACATCTTTCCGACTGTCGCCAGATCGATGGACGCAACGGAGATTATGTGACTACTGAATATAAAGGTTATGTGCATTGTTATAACAACGAAGCTTTTGTAGATGCCTATCTGGAGTCGCTGGAAACAATGTACCGTACCACCGGTATTGACGGTATTATGACCGATGATGTGCATTATTATGCGTCCGGCAACTCCTGTGCCTGTCCGGCATGCCGCAAAAAGTTCAAAGAAGAGACCGGCTATGATCTGCCGTCACCGTCAAACTGGGCAGACTTTGCCGGTAATTATGATGATCCGGCATTTATGGCATGGCAGCGTTTCCGCACAGAATCAACCGCCCGTTTTCAGCGTAAAGTAAGTGCCCATGCCGCCAGTCTGGGACTTAAAATGCTGCGGCCCAATTATCACACCAGTTGTTTCCAACGGATGCACACGGCGTATCCTTTTGAAAATGTAGGTGATCTGTGGAGCCATGTCTTTCAGGAAAATCGGTTTTCGTCAGTGATCCGGGCATCTTATCCGGCATGGACCACCGATGCGGTACACCGTACAGCGATGGCGCGTAAACATTCCATTGATCCGATGAGTCTTTTTTATCCGGCAAGACCAGATGATTATTACTTCTGCTGGGCACTTTCCCGAGCTTGGGAACATTTACTGATGGTCACTCCAGAAGGAGCTGATCTCAATAACGAAGAACAGCAATATTTGGAATACGAAAAAATCCACCGGCGTTTGGCTGGTAAAGCCGATCCGCTGGCAGAAGTAGCGTTTTATCTGCCGAGGGCATCATTTGATTATACACCAGACGGGCTGGAATCCGGCTCACGTCCTTTCTGTACCTGGATTCAAGCGGGCGTATTCTGCAATTTGCGTGAAACAGTCATTTTTGAAAATGATCCGCTGGAGAAATATTTACAATATCCTCTGATTGTGGTAACTGGTGCCCGGATGCTGACCGATGAAGCGTTGGAACGCTTTGCCGAATATTGCAGACGCGGTGGCAAACTCCTTATACATGGTGAATTCGGCATATTCAATCCTGACTGTACACGCCGGGATCATCCGGAAAAGGTCTTCAACTTCCAGGCAGATATAAATGGTCTGCACCAAGTGCCCGCCGGAACATTCCAGTGGCAGGGCGAAACGCTGACAATGCCCGAAGTGGAAGAAAGCTGTACTTTAAGCAATGTTGTTGGCGATGCAAAAGTTGTTGCCAGGGGAAATGACGGTTCAATTTATGCTGTAAGTGCCATGAACGGCAATCTGGTATGGTTTGCAGGCGGCATCCGTTCGCGCCATCCGGAAGCTGAACATTACGCTTTTTCGATCGACCGCTGGGGGGCCGACCCGTATAAAAAAGAAGTTGCACCGTATTTTGCTGCAGAGTATCAGAAAAATGTTCCCGGCAGAATAATGGCTATGCTGCTGAATAACGATCAAGTTATCAGTTGTTCATCCGAAGATTATATGTTAACGGCGTTCCGTGATGAAGAAACCAACTGTTGCAATCTGCATATGGTTAATGTTGCCGGAGTCTTGGCACGTCCGCCGGAAATGATCAGCCACAGCGATATATTTGTCAACTTTCTGAAAGATTCACCTAAAAATCAGACAGCTATGGAACTCAAATTCAAGCTGCCGGAAGGGGTGGGAGTCCCCAAAAAAGTTCAGGCATTTTCGCCGGAATTCTCCGGAAGTAAAGAGTTGTCTTACCGGCAAACCGGGAACAAGCTTTGTATAACAATCCCCCGCGGCTGCTTTGCCGGATATTTGCATATAAAAATAAATAGCTGACTGGAACAATATCAAGATATGTCAAATGGAATATTGTTGCAAGTTTTACGATGCACCAATATTCCATTT
>JAFVQX010000067.1 GCA_017504585.1 Lentisphaeria bacterium | reverse complement strand
CTATGAGCATCGCATTCTGGATCAGTCCGTGGCGGAAATCCTCAACACCGTCAAACGCACCGGTTCCCAGGTGGTCGGCCCCGTGCCGCTGCCGACTCGCATCGAGCGTTTTACTGTGAACCGTTCGCCCCACGTCGACAAGAAGTCGATGGAACAGTTTGAAATCCGCACCCATAAGCGCGTGCTGGACATCATCGATCCGACCAACCGGACCGTGGATGAGCTCAAGAAATTGAGCTTGCCCGCCGGGGTGGATATTTCGGTCAAAATTGGCTGAATAAATTAAAAAAGCCGCCGGGGAGTGCCGGAGTTTGCCGAAAATAGAGTTGCAAATATTTCAGCAAAACAAAGGTGCCGGCGGCGCAAGCAGATCAGAAAGCGCAAGCATTCTGAAAAGTATTGTTGATACCAATGCTCCGTAAAACCGATTGGAGTATGTATCAGAAAGGACAAAAAAGTGAAGAGTTTAATCGGTAAAAAGCTCGGTATGACTCAGATCTACGACGAAAAGGGCAAGACTGTTCCGGTGACGGTCATTCAGGCTGGCCCCTGCGTTGTGGTCGATGTCAAAACCGTTGAGCGTGATGGCTACAGTGCCGTCCAGCTCGGTTTCGGCGAACGCCGTGCCAAGAATGCCAGCAAGGCATTGCTTGGTCATGTTGCCAAAGCCAACTACACAGACAAAGCTCCGGCTGTGCTGCGCGAGTTCCGCACCGTTTCTGACGAAGCGATCGAACTTGGTACTGTGGTGAATGCGGAAGTTTTTGAAGTCAATGATTACCTTGATATCGTTGGTACCACCAAAGGTCGCGGTTTCCAGGGCGTTGTGAAACGCTGGAAGTTCGGCGGCGGTCG
This sequence comes from Lentisphaeria bacterium, assembly GCA_017504585.1. Taxonomy (GTDB): domain Bacteria; phylum Verrucomicrobiota; class Lentisphaeria; order Victivallales; family Victivallaceae; genus SIG78. The sequence goes on along the minus strand of JAFVQX010000067.1, from coordinate 20,016 downwards.
TGCCAGCCACGGTGGTGCCTGGACCCGTCGTCCCGGTTCTATCGGTCAGTGCGAATTCCCCGGTAACGTTGCCAAAGGTAAGAAGATGCCTGGTCACATGGGTAACACCCGTTGCACCGTGCAGAATCTTCAGGTTGTTAAAGTGCTTGCTGAAGACAATGTCATTTGCGTTCGCGGCTGCGTGCCGGGCGCCAAGGGCGGTCTTTTGCTGCTGAAGTCTGCGATCAAGAAATCGGGCAAGTAAGGATTGGTGAATACAATGTCGAAAGTTTTGGATATTCTCGATTGCAAAGGCGTGAAGGTCGGCGATTACCAGCTGCCCGATAACGCTATCGAATTGGAAAAAGGTGAACAGGCTGTTCATGATGCTGTGGTGGCTTTTCTTGCCAGCCAGCGCGCCAACACTGCCTGCACCAAGACCCGCGCCCAGGTTCGCGGGGGCGGTGCCAAACCCACCCGTCAGAAGGGTCTTGGCCGCGCCCGTACCGGTTCCAGCCGTTCTCCGGTCTGGACTGGTGGTGGTGTTATCTTTGGCCCCACTCCTGAACGCAACTACAATCGTCAGGTGAACCGCAAGGTCATGAAGCTGGCTCTGCGCCGTGCTTTCAGTGAACGCGTGGTTGACAATGCAGTGATGGTTCTGGACAAGTTTGAACTTCCGGATCACAAGACCAAGAATGCTTGCGAAGTTCTGAAGAACCTCAAGCTGGAAGGTACTGCACTCCTGTCTGTGCCGGAGTACGAAGAAAATGCAGTTTTGGCTACCGACAACATCGCCGGTCTGCTGCTGATCCGTGCTGCCAGCGTGAATGTTTACGACCTGCTGCGTTATGACAAGCTGGTCTTCACCAAAGAAGCTCTGGATGCGTTTATTACGCGTCTTAACTGATGGGGATATATAAGATGAAAAACAATTTTGAAGTCATTATCGCCCCCGTCATCACCGAAAAAGCCAGTGCTCTGGCTGCGGAAAACAAGTATGCTTTCCGCGTGCATGCCGATGCCGAAAAGATCGAAATCGGTCGTGCAGTCGAAGCACTCTTCCCCGGTGTGAAGGTTGCGAGCGTCAATGTGATGAATTACTCGGGCAAGCCCAAACGCATGGGCCGTTCTCCGAAAGTCGGCCGTCGTGCCAACTGGAAGAAAGCGATCGTTACTCTGTCCGAAGGCGCGATTGAAATCGCTTAATTGTGAAAGGTTGAACAATGGCTGTTAAAAGTTACAATCCGACGACGGCGAGCCGCCGGAATATGACGGTCAGCGATTTCAGCGAAATCACTGCAACGTCTCCGCTTAAGAGCTTGACCAAAGGTAAGAATTCCACCGGCGGTCGCAATAGCTATGGTCGTGTTACCACCCGTTTCCGTGGTGCCGGCAACAAGCGTCGTTATCGTATGATCGACTTCATGCGCGCCAAAGATGGCGTGCCGGCAAAAGTCGTGAGCATCGAATACGACCCCAATCGTACTGCCCGCATCGCTCTGTTGGCTTATGCTGACGGCGAAAAGGCATACATCCTTGCCCCCAACGGCTTGCAGGTCGGTCAGACCGTGATGAACGGCTCCAAGGCTGAACTGAAGCCCGGCAACTGCCTTAAGATCAAAGATATTCCGGTTGGTGTTTCCATCCACAATATCGAAATGCTGCCCGGTCAGGGAGCCAAGCTGGTTCGTTCTGCCGGTCAGAGCGCAGTTCTCCGCGGTAAGGAAGAAATGTACGCGCAGGTCAAACTGCCCTCCGGCGAAGTCCGCATGATCAATGTGGAATGCAAAGCTACCATCGGTGTTGTCGGCAACGAAGAACACATGAATGTCAAGCTGGGCAAAGCCGGTAAGAAGCGTTACATGGGCAAACGTCCGCACGTCCGCGGTGTTGCCATGAACCCGATCGACCATCCGATGGGTGGTGGTGAGGGCCGCAGCTCCGGCGGCGGTCATCCCGTTTCGCCCTGGGGTCAGCTTGCTAAAGGTAAGCGCACCCGTTATCCGAAAAAGACTTCGAGCAAGTTCATCGTTGAACGGAGGAAGAAATAATGGCGAGATCAATCAAAAAAGGACCGTTTGTCGATGCATATTTGTACGACAAAGTCGAAGCCATGAACAAGTCCGGTCAGAAGCGTTCGATCAAAACCTGGTCGCGCCGCAGCATGATCGTTCCGGATTTCGTCGGTCATACCTTCGATGTGCATAATGGTCGTGCATTTGTTCCGGTGTTCGTCACCGAAAACATGGTAGGTCACAAGTTGGGCGAATTCGTTCCGACCCGTACCTTCAAAGACCACGGGGTCATGTCCGGTAAGTAATTGCCGAACAGTACGCAAAGTACACTCCAAAACCGTTGCAGGAAACTGCAACGGTTTTTTTTGTTAATCTTTTGTGCTTTATTTGAAAAGCTGGCAATATATGCTATTATAATGAATATAAAGATACGATCACAGAGTATGATTTTTAATTATCTGAAAATCCAATTATCTATAAATGAGTAACGATGAGTTGAATGCAGCAAACCCTGCTGATAATGGGGGACCTGATAATTCAGGAAAGAGTTCAGGTTGTCTTGGTGGAATTTTTAAATTTTGCGGAATAATTTTTCTGTGTTATCTGGCATGGCTGGCAGTAACATCATGGCCGTTATTGATGTTTTGGATTTTCGCTCCCATACTTGCCGTAACTGTATTGGTAAAATTCAAAAAGCGGGTTGTGCTTTTGATATTTTGCTTGTGTGCATTGATTTTTCTTGGTGTAGTTGCATATGATTACCATGATTATCTTGAGAAAGAATCTGTTGCCGGAAACGAAGAAGAGAAGGCTGCGCCTGCAAGTTTATCTTGTACAGCAGAAAAATCCGCGGTGAAAACTTCACCCCCGGAACCTGTAAAGCAAGTTTCTGAAAGTGATCTGGTTGCTCAAGCAGAAGATATAAATAAAAAATTGCAGCAGCAACAACCGCAATCTGATATGATTCAAAAAATCAGCCAAAACACCATAGATACTTTGTTAAAAAATATTTCTGTCGATTCATCAACAGTAAATTTATCAAATAAGCAAGTTGCGGCAGGAGAAACAGATTTGTCTGATAATGCAGCATTTATTCAGGAGCAGCAAGCAAAAGCAGAGATCGAAAAAAGATTTGATGAAGAAGTGTTGTATACAGAAAAAGTTCTATCAGATTTGACAAATAATCGTTGATTTAACAGCTTATAACGTTATTTATATTGGTTGTCGGAGAAAAAAAGGGTGAAGAAATATCTTTTGGTTATATCATTTTTGCTTGCTTTTATTGGCGTGGCAAATGAAGATTTTGCTTCCAGAGAAAAGATCATATCCAATCTGGATGCAATCAGGAATTGTGTGGCATCTTATCACTTGAATAATAAACAGCAGATGCATTTGCTGGCACAAATATGCTATTACTATGTTCCTGAAGATAAGGATTATTTGGCAAAAAATCTCAATGCTTTTTTGTATTATGCCTGTTTATTGGATGAACACGGCCAAGCGGTTCTTGAAAAAATTCCGAAAAAACAGTCCATCCATTTACGGGCAGCAGCAGTAGATACTGCTGATAAATTGGAGATCAAAAAAATTGAAAAACTGATATTAGAATATCAGCAGAAAGTGCTGAAAAATATTGCTGATATCAACCATAATATTCAGTCAAAGCGTGCTTATCTTGCAGAATATTATTATGTCAAAGCCAGCAATTTGAACAGTAAAGACTCAAAGAACATCAAGCGAAAACTTAATTTTTTTAAGAAGAGCGCCAAATATGGTAATCCTGATGCCATGTTTGAGCTTGGCACATATTACTATAATGCCAATGATGAAAAATGTGTTAAATATTTTAAGGACGCAGCTTCTGCAGGAGTTGTCAGAGGAAATGTTACATTGGCAATGTTCTATCACCGTGGCAAGTTTGTAGGAAGAAATCAAAATCAGGCTTATGAATACCTTAAGAAAGCGTTGCCATCTGCAGACCCATGGATACTTTATAATGCGGGGTTGCTCTATGAAGAGAGCAATGTGATGGCTAAAGCGATTGATTTATATCATCAAGCGGCCGCCCTCAATAATTCTGATGCCCAATATAAACTTGGTTTGATTTATGCCAAGGGTAAAGGAACTGCCAAGGATTACAAAAAATCATTCGATTTTTTCAATCTTGCAGCCAGGACCTTGCCTGATGCCCGATATTATACGGCGCTTTTTTACAAGCATGGTGTGGTTGCAAAAAAAGATGAAAAGCATGCTATGCAAATCATAACTGCTTTGGCAAAAGATAAAAACGTTCCGGCTTGTTTATTCCTTGGCAAGCGTGATTTAGCCCAACGCGATGAGAAACGCCGGAAAAATGGGATCTGGCTGCTGCAGTTTGCGTCAGATGCCGGTTGCGCCGAAGCTCAATATCTTATAGGAAAGTACTATTTTGATCAAAAGTTTTATTCGGATGCATGGCGATATTTGGACAAAGCTTATAAGCAGGGGTATGGACCGGCATCTGAACCATATCAGATAGTTTGCGATCATTTGCAGGCAGAGGAAGAGGCCCGCCGGGCCCGCATGGCGGCAAATCAGGTTCATCCCAATGCCGGTGCAGGAGAGAGAACCCGTATCTGTGCGGATTGCGGCGGCAAAGGTATTTGCGAAGATTACAGTTCGATACATAGGCGTTGGTTTACTACCCAATGCCGTTCCTGCCAGGGTACCGGTAATGCGGGAACCTGGGGGGATTATATTGAAAACGGCCAACGGCACCGTTCAATCATGGAACAAAGAATGAAAAGCGTCTTCGGCGGTGGCGGTGGAGGTATTTTCAGATAATACCATTGGTTGAATGCCAATTAGTTTGCCTGTTATTGCATTGCGGCTTTTTGGCATAGCGCGCTGAAGATTTTCGGCGCTAAATCGTCCATGCGCTCGGGGTGGAATTGTACGCCCAGCACCATGCGGTCAGGTTTGTTCAGCTCGATGGCTTCCACGCTGCCGTCAAAGGCTTGAGCGGTGATTTGCAGGTTTTTGCCCAGATTATCCGGGTCTATTGCCTGATGATGAAAACTGTTGACCGTCAGATGGTCGTTGGCGGCAAGGTTTACCGCATCGGCAAAATAGCCGTTGCGGATTATTTGTGCATCGTGCATTTTGCCGCCTTTGTGGAAATCATCGGCATTATCCAAATGCTGGATAAGTTTGCCGCCGCAAACGATGTTGATAAGCTGGCACCCGGCACAGATCCCCAGCACCGGCAGTTTCCTTTGCATTACTGCTTTGCCGAAAACTATATCAAAGTGGGGCCTCATTCTGCCGAGAAAGGTTTCCGGATGTGCTTCGCAACCATAAAAAGCGGGGTCGTAATCTTTGCCTCCCACCAGCAAAACACCGTCGGCAAGGTCGAGCCATGACTCTATAAGGTCGGCTCTTTCAATGGAAGGCATAAGAAGCGGTATGCCGCCAGCATCGGCGACCCGCTGGGAATATTGGCTGTTGAGAGTATCGCACTCTTTACCGGCAACCATATTTACTGCCATATTCATAAGAATTACCGGCGGCCGATTATTAGACATGATCTGATTCCTTAAAATATTGAAACGGTAAGACAGGTTTATACGTTGTATGTATAAACCTGTCTGTTGTCTGAAAAAATTTACTTCATCAATGCCGACACGCTTTTTACGAATGCCAGCGGGTCGGGCAGGGGGCTGCCTTCGGTGAGCAGTGCTTCGCCGTAGAGTATATCTGTATACTGGGCAAGCTGTTCGGAGTTGGCATCATTTTCGCACAAAGAGAGCATCTTTTCCACCACCGGGTGGTTGGGGTTGAGCTCCAGAATGCGTTTGCTTTCCGGCGCAGTCTGGTGCATGGCTTTGAGCAGACGTTCCAGCTGGGGGCTGATGCTGTTGCTGTCGCCCACCAGACAGCATGTGCTGTCGGTCAGACGGCGGGTCAGACGCACGGCGGAGAGCTTATCCTGCAATTTGTCGAAGATGTAGTCCAGCAGTTTCTGATACTTTTTGGTGGCTTCGGCAAGTGCATTTTCTTCGGCATCGGGATCTTTTTCGATTTCCAGCTCGCCTTTGTTGGCACTCTTGAGGTACTTTTTATCGTACTGCATAAAGTTCTGCATGATGAATTCATCCACCGGATCGGTCATCAGCAGTACATCGTAACCCTTGCTTTTGAAAATTTCCAACGCCGGGCTGGCAAGCGCAAGCTGGCGGCTTTCGGCAATGATATAGTAGATGTGTTCCTGTTCGGAAGGCATGGCGTTGATGTACTCTTTGAGGGTAACAAGTTCGCCGGGCTTGCCGTTCATGGTTTCGAACATCACCAGATCTTTGATCTTTTCCTGATTTGCCGGATCGATGTGGATACCTTCTTTGAGGATCTTGCCGAACTCTTTGAAGAACTTCTTGTACTGTTCTGCATCCCGTTCCAGCATTTTCTTGAGTTCGCCCAGCACTTTGCCGGTCACGGCACGCTTGATGCTGCCCAGCAGCGGATTTTCCTGCAATATCTCACGGGATACGTTCAAGGGCAGATCGCTGGAATCCACCACCCCCCGCAGGAAACGCAGATAATCCGGCACCAACGCTTCGCAGTTGTCGGTAATGAACACCCGCTTTACATAGAGTTGCAGACCTTTTTTCTGCAAATCGGGCATAAAGAGGTTGAAGGGCGTTTCTTCGGGTATGTAGATCAAGGCCTTGAACTCGTTGGTGCCTTCGGCGTTGATGTTGATGTGTTTAAGGGGCTTGCCGCCGTGGGCAAGGTGGGCAAAGAAAGTGTTGTGTTCTTCTTCGGTAACTTCCGAAGCCGGACGCAGCCAGATAGCTTTCTGACTGTTCAAGGTGCGGTCTTCGATGCTGGTGGTTTTGTCTTCGTTGGTTTTGACAAAAGGCAGAATGATGGGGTATTCGATAAAATCCGAATATTTGTGGATGATTTCGGAGATCTTCCAGTTTTCCAGATAAATATCTTTGTCGCCTTTGATGTGCAAGGTTACGGTAGTACCTGTTTCGGCGCGGTCGCACTCTTCAATGGTGTACTCTTCGGTGCCGTCGGAACTCCAGCGCACGGCGGGGGCATCCATGCCGGCGCGTTTGGATTCGATCGTTACATTGTCTGCCACCATGAATGCGGCGTAAAAACCCACCCCGAACTGACCGATCAATTCGGGCGTGCCGGCGGCTTGAGCGTTCTTCAGATTTTCCAGAAAAGCTTTGGTGCCGGATTTGGCGATGGTGCCGATGTTTTCTTTGACTTCGTCGGCAGTCATCCCCACACCGTTGTCGGTAATGCTCAAGGTGCGGCGCTCTTTATCGATAGCAAGGCGGATCTGCCAGTCGCGGGCGAGTTTGTCGTCGGTCAGCGCGGCAAAACGGGCTTTGTCGATAGCGTCGGCAGCGTTGGCGACAAGTTCGCGCAAAAAGATGTCAGGATTACTGTAAAGCGAGTGGATAACCAAGTCCAGCAGCTGCTTGACTTCGGCTTTGAATTGCATGGTTTCAGCCATATAGCCTCCTTTTTATATTATAGACAATCAAAATTTTAAAATGACTGGTAAAAGATAACCCAAATTTGCCATATTGCAAGTTTATGCCATAATTTTTCAGCGAAAATGGCAGCGCAAAAACGAAATCAGACTTGCGAAAAGTATCTAATGCATGTAAAGTATCTCATATATAAAAATAATCAGATAAGGAATGGATATTTTACATGTGGTTGGAAAAAATCCGTATCCGGCGACAGCTTGCCAGCAATAACGCCGCGATCCGTATTCAGGCAGTTGCCGCGCTGGATGCGATCAGCGATTTGGAAATTCTGCACCGTCTGGCTGCCGCCGATGCCGATGCAACAGTGCGTTCGGCGGCGATCGGCCGTTTGGCAGAGCCGGAAATGCTGCAGCAGCTTGCCGCCAGCGAAAACGATCCGGCGCTGGTCGATCTGATCGCCCGGCGGCTTGATCAGATCTACGGCGACCGGGCGCTGCAAGCGTGTGCCGAAGACCGGGAGTGCGACGCATTTGACCGTATCCAGAGCAGCGATACTTTGATCAAGGTTGCGCTGACTTCCAACTCTCCGGCGCTGGTGCTGGCTGCCGGGGCACGTTTGGCGCAGCAAACCGAAGTGTGGCAGCAGTTGATCGCCCAGCTGGCTGATGACAAGCTGGCCATGGAGCTTTACAGCCGCAATATGCCCGAACCGGATTCCGGGATCGCGGATTATCTTTTGGAGCGCGCCCGCAGTAACGCCTTGCGCGAAGCGATCAAAGCCGAGCGCCGCCGCCGTCAGGAGCTGGCACAGGCGTACAGCGAAGCCGAAGCGCTGTTGAGCAATATAGAGCAAGCCGCCGAAGCCGGCGATGAAGAGCGCTACGAATATTTTTGCAATGCCTTCCGGCAGCTGAATACAGTCAGCGAACAGCTCAAGACCCGTTTTTTTGCCGCCCGTTACCGCTTTTTCCGGGCGCGGGAAGAACAACTTGCCTCGCAGGAAGCGTATAACCGGGATCGCGCGATCGCCGAAAATCTTTACCGGCAGCTTTGTGCGCTGCAAAATACCAATAACTGGAAACTTATTCGCCAGACTGTGGAGAGCTGGGAGCGCAACGGTTTGAACAAGGCTCCCGGTGCCGCTGACTTCCGGATACCTTTCAGCGAGCTTGCTGCAATATTGGAAAGCAAAGTGCAGAATTTGCAACGTGCGTGGCAGCAGGCAAATGCGTGTATAGAGCATGTTTATACCTCTTATCAGCAGATGCTCGCCAGTCCGGAAGTTCCGGCACTGGAAGAGCGTCAGAAACTTTTGCAGGATATGGAAAATGCCTGTTCCGTGCTGGGCGAGATGCCGGAAAATCCGGACAGGATGCGGGATGCGGTTTTGAATGCCGAGCGTGAATTGCGCCGCCGCGCCCGGGCGCAGGCACAGGCCCGGGATATTGCCCGCTGGGAACATTATACTGTAAAAAGCGATATTTGCACCCAGTTGGAAAAACTTGCCGCCGTGTCCGATGATAAATTGCCGGATGCCGCCAGAACTTTCCGCACTTTGCGGGAGCGCTGGAATTCCATCGGCGGCGTGCCTAACGAAAAATTTGAAGAGTTGCGCAACCGTTACCACGCCGCGTGTTCGGCACTGCACGAAAGGCTGGAAGCCTTTTTTGCCAGGCGCGATGCCATGCAGAAAGCGGCGCGGGAGCAGAAAGAAAAAATCCTTGCCGAAGCCGAAAATCTCTCCGGATCTGATGATTGGAGCGAAACCTCTGCCCGGCTCAAGGAACTGCAGGATCTTTGGAAAAATGCCGGATATGCCGGTGGATCCGACCGGGAACTTTTTGAAAAGTTCCATGCCGCATGCGACGCATTTTTTGTCCGGCGCAATGGCGTGTGGGAAGAACGCAAAAAAGCATACCTTGCCGCCGGAAACCGCAAAAAAGAGTTGTGCGAGGCGGTGGAAGCGCTCAAGGATGTACCTTTCAGCCAAGCTAAAAAAGAGATCGCACTTTTGCGTGAACAGTGGCGCACCATTGCCAGCGCCGGCAAGGATGACCGTATTCTTTACACCCGTTTCAACCGGGCGATCGACGCTATTTTTACCGCACACCGGGAAGCTGGCGACGAAGTCAGGCGGCAGGCGGAGATCGTCTGCACCGATTTGGCGGCGCTGTTGGCAAAAGCCCGTTCCGGCGCACTGCCGGTAAAGGATGTGGAGCGGGATCTGCGGGATAATCAGCAGCGTTGGGAGGCTCTGGAAAGCCGTCCCCGGGACGTGGCTGCCCGGCGGGAGGATATCGTCGGGGAATTGCAGGAGATAATTTGCAGACTGCATCACGAAGAAGCCATGCATAAATTGGACAGCGCCGAACAGCTGGAAAATGTGATCGATCCCGGCGAAGATCAGGATAAACTCATCGATCATCTGGGGCGGCGGTTGAAAGTTTGCGGCGAGCTGGAAGAACGCTTGCGCGAATGTTCCATCATCTCCGGCGGCGGCGACCTTGCCGGTGAATTGCAGCAGGCTTTTGCCGGTAATTTCGGCGGCGATAAGTATCAGCTTACCATTGCAGAACTTGATGAATTTTTGCAGCGTTTTGTGGCAGTCGGTCAAGTGCCGCCCGATGCCCGCGAGGCAGTTTTTGAGCGTTTCCGCACCCTCTATAACCGGGCGCTCGACGAATTGCAGAAAGATGCTGACCCGGTTGCAGAAGAGTGAGGAGTTTATGGAACGAACCACAATAATCGTTTTGCGCAAGACCCCTTTCCGGGAAGCGGATGTCATGATAACTGCGGTCAGTCCGGATTGGGGCAAGTTGGAGCTTGTGGGGTATGGCGCCCAGAGTATCTCCGGCAGGAAATTTCCGGTATTGGATTGCTTCAATGAGCTGGAGATCGGCTTTGAACCATCCGAAAAAGGTGCTGCCAAACTTACTGATGCAGAGCTGATAACCTCTTTTGCCCCCATTGCCGACCGATTGGATATTTACAAATTAAGCGGTAAAATCGCTAATTTTGTGCTGAATAATTCGGCGCCGGAGCTGCCTATGGCGATCGTTTATGATACGTTGCGTCATGTTTTGGGCAATCTGGCGCTCAATGCCGCCAATGGCGGTGCTTTGTGGAGTCCCGAGGCTTGCGGCGCAGTAATAAAACTTGCCTGTCTGCAGGAAAACGGTCTGCTGCCGGAGTTTGAAGATCCTAAAGTAAGTGCCTTTTTTGATGCGGTGATCGAAGCCGGGCTGGAAGGTGCGCCGCTGCCCCAGTGTGCGCCGGAGTATTGGAGCAAGCTTACGCTCTATTTGAATACTCTTTTGCCCCGGAATAATTAAGCCATATCCCCGCTTCAGCGGATAAAGAGCGCGCCCAGGAGCGCTGATCCGGCAATGATGTAGATGATATTTACCTTTTTGAATTTTGCCATGATCAATGCCGATATTATTGCCAGGGCAAGGGGGATCAGGCGTATGGAAAATGCTTGTGCCGCCGGGTCGTTGAGCAAATGCGCTTTGACCGTGTCCACCGTTACCGGCGTGGGGAATATGGAAATATTGGCAAAGATCAGTACTGCCGAAATTATCAACCCCAGCGTCGCCGGACGCATCCCGTACAGCAAACCTTTTACCACGTTGCTGTTTTCCCACTTTTGGAAGAAAAATGCCGCAGTAAGCACCAGAAATATTGCCGGAGTCAGCAGCCCTATGGTGGCTGTTATACCACCCAATATTCCGTTGGTTTGATAGCCCACATAAGTAGCGGTATTGATCCCGATGGGCCCCGGCGTCATTTGGGCGATCGCCAGCAGATTGCCGAATTCGCTGCTGGTCAGGAGTTTATATTTTTCCACCAGATCGTGGATAAAAAGCATCACCAGTACATAGCCGCCGCCGAAGCTCAAAAGGCCGTATTTGATAAAGAGCAGATATATGCTGAACAAGCTCATGACTCTTTTTCTCCTTTTTTGGCTGCCGAGGCAAATTGACTGGTTATGCCCAGCACTGCCCCCGCGATGATGACCCAGACCGGCGAAACTTTGAAGATGATAGTTGCCGTCGCCGCCGCAACTGCGGTTATAAGGGTAAAGGAGTTTTGAACTGTTTTGCGGCACATGCGGATCGCCGTTACGGCGATCAGACCGGTAATGGCAGCTTGGGCGCCCATAAACGCTCCCTGCACAGTGGGGATATTCAAATCTATATTCCGCAAAAATATGGCGATCAGCAGAATTATCAAAGTTGAAGGCGTTGCCACCCCAAGCAATGCGGTCAATGCCCCCCAGACTCCGGCGGCACGGTAGCCGATATACAACGCCGCATTGCCGGCAATGATCCCCGGCAGGGATTGGATTATAGCCATCATATCCAGCAATTCATCTTCGGTAAGCAGTTTTTTGCGGTGGATGAATTCATTTTCCGCCGCCGGCACGATGGCGTAGCCGCCGCCGACGACCAATGCGGCGATCTTGAAAAATCCCCAGAACAGCATCCGGCATTTGGCAAATTTGCTTACTGCAGCAGTATCTTTATCCATGATCTTATTTGGCCGGAATAAATTCGATGAAATCAAGTTCAGCAACGGTATTGCTGCGGGTGTACTGGCTGTTGCCGATCACACTTAAAGCAAAGCGTTTCGGGATTTTTTTGTAAACGCGCTTAAAATCTTCTGCCACATTCCGGGTTTCGGTCACCCACTCCCCGGCTTTGGTTTTATTGTCACGCATGGCAATAAAGTGTACTGACAGAATCCCGGCGTAAACGGTGGTGCCTTCGAACCCTTGCGGAGTGAGATCCTCCCAACGGTAGGCTATGGATTTTTTTTTGATCAACCCATCGTTGAACCCCAGATAGAGCCCGATGGGCTGATCGTCGCGCTTGGGATTTCTGCCGTCGGCCCGGTCAGGATAATTGATCAACCGCCAGCGCCAGCGCATGACCGGAGTTTTATTGAGATCGACTTTGGGAGCTGTGATTATGCCGCCGGTGGATTTATCGCATTTTACCTGCAATGCGGTGGTGCCGTCCGGATATTTGATCGTTTGGCAGCGGGTTTCCGGTACTCCGATCTTGCTGCCTTCCTCTTTCCAGGCAAGCGGCATGCCATCCCGGGTCTGCCGGGCAAAGTCTTCGCTCCAGGAGCTGTTGCCGGAGAGCTTTGCCGGTTCATCTGCTGCGGCAGCAAGTACGCTCCGGCAAATCATCAGCAGGATGATCGTATATTTGAAAAATATCGGAATTTTCATTCAATAGCCTCAAATTTAATTTTTTCTGTTTTCGCTCTCCCGGCAATAACGCCGATAGCGCTCCATAATATTCTTTACATATTTTCTGGTACTGGCTATGGTGATATTGTCGATCACCGCGCCTTGTTTATCTGCCGGTTTCCACTTGTTTGCCCGGGATAATCCGGCATTGTAGCGTGCCAGCGCCAGCTCCACAGCCGATTTGTAATCTTTGAATCGCCGCAAGCCGTCGCTTAAATACCAGCAGCCGATCTCCAGATTTATCCGGGGCGAAAACAGCACCCCCGGCTCCGGACATGGCACATTGTTGGCTTTTGCCCAGTCTGCCGCCGCCCGTTTGGGCATTATCTGCATGAGGCCCACTTCGCCGGCTTTGCCTACTGCTCCCGGCCGGAAGCGGCTTTCTTCGTAGATCAGCGCCCGCACCAGACGGCTGTCGATGCCGTGTTTGGCGGCGGCTTCGCGGATCTCATTGGCAAATTTGGTGTCATCCACCACAAAATCGCTGTATTCGTAAAGATAATACGCTGCCGACAGCAGCATGACCAGCCAGGCTGCCAACAGAAGTATCTTCCTGATACCCGGGCTTTTGCTGCGTTTTATGCCGGCCATTGGCGCTCCTTGGACAATCAGTTTTCCACCGCCGGACCTATTCCGGAGGTGTTGATCAATGTTTGCCGGTTGTTGGGATCGGCAAAGTATTTTATAAGTTTCGTTTGATCGCTTTTGCTCAAAGCCCACCTTATGACAATTTTTTTGCCGTCGGGTTTTACCCGGAACCCATTCACCAGACTGCTCACAAGCAGCGGATCATTGCCAAAAAGCATACCCAGCGCACCCGGCACCATAAACTGCATTTGCATTGCGGTCTGCAAAGCATATTCTTTGTCTTTGCATGTCAAATTCAGAAACAGCGTCAGATCGCGCTTGACCGGATCTTTTACATCGGCTTGCAAATCAAAGACCCTGATCTTTTCTTTTTCGCCATCCATTTGAGCATAAACTGCCGCCAGTTTCCGGCGGTCGATCAGCTTGAGCAGCGGATTTTTACCCCCCTGACGTGAGGCGGTCAAGGTCATTGCCGAAGTGGTCGTCAGCGGCGTGAACAATATTACATCTTCTGCCAGATAAACTATCGCCAGCGGCGGCTGTTTTTCTTTTGCCGCATTTACCGGGGCTATGGTATAGACCTTCTCTCCGGCCAGAGTGGTTGCATTGAAGGCAAAGTTTTTGCTGTTTTTGGCTTTATCGGCAAATATTTCTGCCAGTTTGGCTTCTTTGAGTGCGGTTTTTATATAGAGTGCTGCGTCGGTATCTGCCGCACCGGTTTTGGCTGCCCACACCTGACCGGCAAAGACTGTTTCGGGAGTGATATTATAATTTTTTTCAAAATATTCTACCACCGAAAGAGCCTTTTTCCCATCCTGGGAAGCCGAACTTATCAGCTCCCGCAACTCGGGTATGGCAAGCAGCTTTCGGGCATCCACCCGGCAAAGCACAGGCGATTGCGCCGGAACGAAATCTTCCGGTTCTGCCGCCGTGGATCGCCAACTTGCCAGAAAAGCCAACAGTACAAAGCCAAAAAATGCAAATTTTTTCAATGCCGTCTCCAAAATTTTTTATCCCGCCGCCGGCGAGCTTACGGCAGCGGGATCTGTTGTTTTTTACTTATTTTCTGCCGCCGCGAGTTTTTCCTGTTCACGCTTGGGCAGAACCACCTGCAAATGCAGTTCACGCAGCTGCTTGGGCGTTACCGGCGCCGGAGCGTTCATCATCAAGTCTTGTGCCTGCTGATTGAAGGGGAACGCGATGATTTCGCGGATGTTGGGTTCGTCAGCCAGCAGCATGACGGTACGGTCGACCCCGGGAGCGATACCGCCGTGGGGCGGAGCACCGTGTTTGAAGGCGTTGATCATGCCGCCAAACTTATCATCGACCACGCTGCGGTCATGTCCGGCGATCTCAAACGCCTTATACATGATTTCCGGCCGGTGGTTACGGATGGCACCGCTGGAAAGTTCGATACCGTTGCAGACGATATCGTACTGATAAGCCAGAATATCCAGCGGATTTTTGTTTTCCAAAGCATCCATACCGCCCTGGGGCATGGAGAAGGGGTTGTGGCTGAAAATAATCTGATTGGTTTCTTCATCCAGCTCGAACATGGGGAAGTCCACGATCCAGCAGAATTTGAAGACGTTGGGGTCGATAAGTTCAAGCCGCTTGCCCAGTTCGGGGATGACGGCGCCACCGGTTTTGATAACGTTCTTTTCGGTATCAGCCAGGAAGAACAATGCATCGCCTTCCTGAATATTGCCCGCCGCTTTCAAGCCGGCAAGGATCTCGGGATTCAGGAATTTGACGATGGGGCTCTTTTCGCCTTCGGCAGTCCAGATGATGTACGCCATACCTTTGGCGCCGTTTTCCTGGGCAAAACCGATCATATCGTCAAAGAACTTGCGGGGTTTACCGGCGACCTGCGGGGCTTTCATGGCACGCACCACGCCGCCGTTGGCAACGGTACCGGCAAATGCCTTGAAGTCGCAATCGCGGAAAAGTTCGGTCACATCGATCATTTCAATGGGGTTGCGCAGGTCGGGCTTATCGGATCCGAAACGCTTCATGGCTTCCAGATACGGTATCCGCACAAAGGGCGGCTTGCTGTAATCTTTGGTGGAGAATTTGCCGAACACGGCATCGAACATGCCTTCGATCACCGCAAAGATATCTTCCTGATTGACAAAGCTCATTTCCACATCCAGCTGATAGAATTCGCCGGGGCTGCGGTCAGCGCGGGCATCTTCGTCGCGGAAACAGGGCGCGATCTGGAAATAACGGTCAAAACCCGACACCATCAACAGCTGTTTGAACTGCTGCGGAGCCTGGGGCAGAGCGTAAAATTCGCCGGGATGCAAGCGTGAGGGCACCAGATAGTCGCGGGCGCCTTCGGGGCTGCTGGCGGTCAGGATGGGGGTCTGGAATTCGTGGAACCCCTGCGCGTGCATATATTCGCGCATGGCGGCGATAACTTCGCTGCGGAGGATGATGTTTTTGTGGAGTTTTTCGCGGCGCAGATCCAGGAAGCGGTATTTCAGACGCAAGGCTTCGGGCGCGCTGTCGTCTTTGGCAACCTGGAAGGGCAGCACTTCGCATTCGCCAAGCACTTCCATAGCTTCGGCAACCACTTCGATCTCGCCGGTGGCAAGTTTGCTGTTTACGGTTTCGGGAGTACGGGCAACCACTTTGCCGGTAAAGGAAAGCACGCTTTCCACTCTCCAGCGGTCAAGCTCCTGATAGAAGTCCTTTTCCGGGTCGATGACCACCTGGGTCAGGCCGTAATGGTCGCGCAAGTCAATAAAGATAACGCCGCCGTGGTCGCGGACGCTGTGTACCCAGCCGGCAATTTTGACGGTCTGACCGACTTCGGTCTTGCGGAGGGCGCCGCAAGTGTGTGTACGAAACTGTTCCATAATATGTAAATCCTTGTTTATTAGATGTTATTGTTTGTTCAAAGCCATATCCCGTGCCATGGCCATAAGTTTGTATTTGCTGACCAGCTGACTGCGCAGACCGCCGGGTTCTTTGCCGGTGGCGAGCATCTGCAAAAATTCATCGCGCACAATGGCAAAGTGGAATTCATGCCCATCGACCATACAGGAGGGCGGAGTCACCAGCAAGCGGCCGTCTTTATAAATGCTGACTGCCGCATCGGTGTAATTCAAATCTGCCAGACGCTTTTCGATAACTTTTTTCATATCTTCGGCGCTCATATCCAGCGGCTTTACCAGCACCAGAGCCTTGAATCCGGTATCGGGACCCTGTTCCACAAAAATATCTGCTTTGGTACCCCGGGCGATCTGACGGTGCATATCGCCGCCGCCAGCCGGAGCTTCCAGATTCCACACGGTGTTCAGGCGGACACTGACGCCTTTGAGTTCAACCTCCATGACCCCGTTGCAGGCTACGGAAAGGACATTGTCTTTGACCCGGTCTGCCAGTTCAGCGGGGAAAGCGGGAGTTTTAGTAATAAGTTCAAACTTATCGGCCGGAACTGCGGTGCTGCTCAAAGTGGCATCAACGAGTTTTACATCCCTGGCAAAGTCGATCTCTTCTTCGCCGAAAAGCATCCACTGGGCGTTGTCGATCAAATGGGTGGTCACATCGTTCAGACCGCTGCCCTGTTTGTTCACATCAAAGTACCATGCCGGACGCACCAGCGGAGCACCGTTGACGGTTTTGTAAAGATGGTGGACGGTGCCGTTTTCGATCATGGGTTCATTGCCCTTGCGGAATTCGCCGAAAATCTCTTTGCTCAACATCAAATCCTTGAGCATCCGTGCCGAGGGTTCCTGACGGCCGGTCATGATATCCACAATGGGTTTGCCGCCGGCAGCAACAGTTTTTTCCAGCAAAGCGGCACCTTCGCTGTTGATTGTCACCGGCTTGTCGGTCAGAATGGCGCACCTGGCCTTGTGCATGGCTGCCAGATAGTCGATTTTTTCGTCGTTGCGGCCGGCAAATACGGCAATATCCACCGTGCCGGCTTCGGCGGCGGCGACGGCCTTGGCCAGAAAATCAGCACCGGTGTAAACATGATAGATCCAGTCGGTGGGTTCTTCGGCGCGTTCATTAAAACTGTTGACCAGCTTCATGTAGTTATCCAGATCCGTACCGGCTTCGCTGAAGATGTAGACATCGCGACTGATATCTGCATGACGGCGCCGCAGGATCAAACCGGCATGAAAATGCCCCGGATTGACGATAACAAGCGTATGCATAATGATCAAAACTCCTTCTTTGGCGTATGAGGTGATTTCAAAACTCCTCAAAAGTCGTCAAAGGCATAACCTTCGTTCAGCACAAAGAGTGTTCCCGGCAGTTACCTTATCCTGTGCTGTGGTTTTGCTCTTTGTCTTTGTTTTGAATGACTTTTGAAATTACCTCGTATGTTATAAAATTTTTGTTGACAATATGTATCAACAGATAATATACTTTCAAAACCCCCTTAAAACAAGTTTGAAAGTACTTTTTCAGCCGTTTTTTCTGCAAAAAAAACTCCGGAGTAATTTTTTTCTTCTTTTACGACCGTATTTTCATTTGATGAGGCACAAAAAAAGGCTGGCTTTCTGAAGCAGCGCAATCAAGTTATTTTTCAAGAATTTTTACCGGGATACGCCCCCCAAAACAGCAGCAGAAAAAAAACGCATCAGACGCGAGGGAGTGATTTTATCCATATATTCGACCAATTCTTCAATTATAATTTACGCAAAAAAAACTTATACTCTTGATTTCTGGTTTACCGGGGGTTATATTTAGAGGTAGTTTCAAAACTTCTCAAAAGTCGTCAAAGTACAACCTTCGCCCGGAACAAGGAGTGTTTCAGGCGGTTGCCTTTCCACCGTCGCATAAAGCTGTGGTGGATAAGTCAGACAGCCACCTCAAACTGCCTTGTTCAGGACTGTGGTTTTGCGCTTTGCCTTGGTTTTGAATGACTTTTGAAATTACCTCTTCAGTAAGGAAAGGCGGTGTTTTAATGATGGTGCAATGGAAAAAGTGGTGTGTTTTTGTTCTTAAACGCCTCTTGATATATGCTCTTTTGCTGGTAATGTTTTTGCTGTTATTGGGTTATATTTTTATGGAAAAATTGCTTTTGCCGGAAGTCAAGACCACTGCCCGCAATGGCAACTTTTCCGTGAACAGCAACGGTGCGGAGCTTGATCTCTTTTTTCAGCCGCCTGCTCCGGGCAAACCGGTCATTCTTTACAATCACGGCAATGCGGAAACTCTTGAAAGCATAAAACCTTTGCTGGACGATTTTATCCATCTGGGATACGGCGTTTTGGCGTATGATTATGCCGGATACGGCTTTTCCGGCGGCAGCGCTTCGGAAAAACAAGTCTATTGCGACGCCGAAACTGTTTACCGTTTTTTGACCGTGAAGCAGAAAGTTTTGCCGCAGAATATTATTGTAATGGGTTTTTCCATCGGCAGCGGCGGAGCTTGTTTTTTAGCTGCCAGATATCCGGAGATCAAAGCGTTGGTTTTGATCGCACCCTTTGCGTCGGCAATGGAAGTGATGCTGCCTTTTACTCTGCCGGGGAACCGGTTTGACAACAAAAGACAGTTGAAAAAATCTCCGGTGCCGCTGCTGATTTTTCACGGCAGCGCCGACCGGGTCATACCGGTTCGCAACAGTTGCAAACTCTATAAAACCGCCGCTGCCGGACGCAAGGATTTGAAGATTGTAAAAAATGCCGGCCATAACAATATATTTGATTATATGGGCCACGGTTTCTTCCGGACCCTGAAAGATTTTATCGGGGAATAAGCTCTGCAAAAAATTGATTTTTCCGCAAGGTAGAGTATTTTTTATCCATAACTTTTTTGCAGTCACAAAGGAGATGCTCAAAATGTCAGTTGCAATAATCGGTTTTTCGATATTTTTGATTATGTTTTTTATTGCGTTGCTTTTCAAACAACCGGCGGTCAAAGGAAAAAGCGGGGAACTTTTTGTGGCTTTTTTTCTGAAAAGAATGTTGAACAAAGAAGAGTATCGCGTTTTTAACGATGTTATGATCCCTGATGATGCTGGCGGAACCACTCAAATCGACCATGTGGTGCTTTCGCCTTATGGTATTTTTGTGATCGAAACCAAAAATATGAAAGGCTGGATATTCGGCGACCGGGATAGCGCCACATGGACACAGCAAATATACCGCTGCAAAAATAAATTTCAAAATCCTTTCCGTCAGAATTACAAACACATTCTCTGCCTTGCCCAAGTGGTCGATCTGCCAATGGAGGTCATGAAACATGTTGTTATATTTACCGGGGTGGATGAAATCAAAAATCGTGAAAAAATGCCCGAAGCTCTGGTAACATGCGTCCGGGAGCTTATAGCTTATATAAAAACTTTTGATCAGCCGGTTTTAAGTGCAGCTTTGCTGGATCATACAGAAAACTTATTAAAACAGCAGCGATTGGCAAATACTTATGCCACCCGGCGCGGACATGTAAAGCATGTACAAAGTATCGTCAATGCCATAAACAACGGAGATGATAAGGTGCCGGTTTGTCCTGCTTGCGGAGGAACCATGGTACTTCGGACAGCAGCCAAAGGCCCCAGGGCCGGAAAAGATTTTTGGGGATGCAGCAAATATCCGCAATGCAGATGCACTATCAATATAAACTGAAATATTCCCCCGGCGGAACAGTTTTGTGCCTTTTACTTTTATGAAGTCTTTGCGCGGTCGCCCTCCGTCGCTAAAGAGATCGGAAGAGCGTCATG
>JAFVQX010000005.1 GCA_017504585.1 Lentisphaeria bacterium | reverse complement strand
TCCGGCTGCCCAGCCCGGCGGCATCAAGCTAAACACGCCTGCGGCCCCGGCCCCCAAACTGTCAATGTCCAAACCGGAACCTGCTCCGGCACCGACTGCGCCCGCGTCTCCGGCTCCTGCTCCGACTGTTTCGGCAGCTCCGGCTCCGGCGGCGACTCCGGCAGAAAAACCGGCCGAACCTGCCGGTAATCTGGGCAAAGACCAGACTCCGCCCAAAGAAAAGAAAGGGCTTAAAGTCAACACCGATGCCCTTAAAGATCTGGGCAGTGCCCCGATGGTTCAGGGCGATGCTCCGGCTTCTGTAGTTGGCGGCGGTCCGGTGCTCGGTGCCCGTCCGGAACCTACCGGCTTGAATGTTGCATTTGCTATTTTCGGCGTGATTGCTGCGTTGTTTATGATTTTCATTGCGCTGGTCGCAGTTACAGATTATTTCAACATCTGGCATCCCAGTGAATCCGGACGGGTCGATCTGCCGATCATTTCGGATCACGTTTACAGCAATATCACTATCAAAAAGTAAACACTATCCAGGCAGGAGCAGATATTGCTTCTGCCTGATTAATAACAACTTAATAAAAAAAACAAGCAGAACAGATTGTCTGCGGCGCGGCCAAGGCCGCGCTTTTGCATACAAGGGCGGAATCTTTTTTTATTTTCCGCCGGATCACAGGAGTATACATTATGGCACTTTGGGGCGGTCGTTTCAGCGAAACCGGACGGGCTGAACTTACAGAATTTTCCGAATCAATCTCTTTTGACAAACGGCTTTACAAACACGACATTATGGGCAGCAAGGCTCACGTCACTATGCTGGCTGCCCAGGGGATCATTCCCGCTGCCACTGCCGATGCCATCAAAGCCAAACTGGATGAGATCAAAGCGATGATCGACCGGGGCGAAATGGAATTCAAAGCCGAGCTGGAAGATATCCATATGCACATTGAATCCACGCTTATTGATGCGTTGGGTAATGAAGGAGCCCGTCTGCACAGCGCCCGCAGCCGCAACGATCAGGTGGCACTGGATATACGGCTTTATTTGCGTGATGAACTGGATTGCCTGATTGCCGGGATCCGGGAGTTTCAGCGTGCATTGGTCGGTCTGGCCGCCGAACATCCCGAAGTTATTATGCCCGGCTTTACCCATTTGCAGCACGCCCAGGTGGTACTGTTTGCGCATCATCTGCTGGCTTATGTGGAAATGCTCGACCGGGATGCCGAACGTCTTGCCGATTGCCGCAAACGGGTCAATGTTATGCCGTTGGGTTCGGGAGCCCTGGCAGGTTCCACGCTGCCGATCAACCGCGAAATGGTTTGCGAACAGCTCAATTTCTCCCGCGTTACCCGCAACAGTATGGATGCGGTGGCAGACCGTGACTTTGCGATCGAAACAGCGTCGGCACTGGCAATTTTCGGGATGCACGTATCCCGGTTGAGCGAAGATATCATCCTGTGGAGTTCGCAGGAATTCGGATTTATCGAGCTTGCGGATGCTTTCTGCACCGGTTCCAGCCTGATGCCGCAGAAGAAGAATCCCGACGTAGCGGAACTCAGCCGCGGCAAGACCGCCCGTCTTTACGGCAGTTTGACTTCGCTCCTGACTTTGTGCAAAGGCTTGCCCCTCACTTACAACCGGGATTTGCAGGAAGATAAGATACCGCTTTTTGATGCTATTGATACAGCGCACGCCATATTGAAAGTCTATCCGCCGATGATCGCCACTATGTCCATCAATCCGGAACGGATGCGCGAAATGGCCTCCGACCCGGCCCTGATGGCGACCGACGTGGCAGAAAAGCTCGTGGAAATCGGCGTACCGTTCCGTACCGCGCACCACCGGGTGGGCAGTCTGGTCAAGTATTGCCGCGAAAACAATAAAGCTCTGGATGAAGTGACTCTGGAAGAAATGCAAATCACCATTCCGGAAGCCACGGCAGAATTTCTGACCCTCTTTGATCCCGGAGAAAGTGTAGCCAAACGCGAAATCACCGGCGGCACCGGTTACAAAGCAGTACGCAGCCAATTGGATTATTGGATCAACACCCTCAAATAATCTTTTTCAGCGAAAGGTTCAGCATCATGGATGTAAAATATGTGCTCAGTTCTATCCTGTGCGAAGCAGAAAAACTTGGCGGCGAAGGCGCTCTTAAAGCCGGGGTACGGCTCACCGGCGCGGTCAACGGCGAACGTGGCGAGGGCTATTTTCTGCTCTACAACGATGTACTGGTGGTGCTGTACCGCCGCTTGGGACAACGTGATTATGAGGGCGTAGGCAAAGATATTGCCGAATGGAATTTTGAAAATTACCGCGAAGAAAAGTATGCTCTGCGGATAACCTTGAAAAATGCCGAATCGGAATTTGAATGCGAATTCACGCCGTCGGAACGGGCATCCGCCGAGGTTATATTTAATGCCATAACTGCCGCCCACGCCGAACCACAGGCGGTCTATCCGGAAAAAACCCTGATTATGGCAGCCCTGATCTACCTTTTAAGCAGCAACGATCACGAAAAATTTGCCCAGGAACTGCTGGGCAAAGGTTTGTGGCGCGCCGCCCGCAAATATGCTTCGGACAAAGAATTGAGCCAGCTGGCAATTCAGAGTGGTGAGTTGTTTGCTCCGGAGCAGAAGCAATCGCTTATGCTCAATTTGATCGAATTGCGTATGTCAGACGATCTGTGGCAAACCGAAGAATCTGCCGCTTTGCGCGAATTATCACAAGTCTGGGGCATCAGCGGAGAGTTTTATTCCAACGCAGTAAATCTGCTGCTGCTGCGCCGCAGATTGGGCGAACTTTTCCAGTAAACTTTTCGGCAATTCATCTACTTTCTGCCACAGGCAGCGTCTTTTCTCTGTATTCAGCAATTCATAGCATAAAAAAAGCTCCGGAAAAAATTTTCCGGAGCTTTAACAAAAACTTATTTGTTCTTGTGACGCATCGCTTTAAGCTGCTTTTTGCGTTTGTGCTTGGCGATTTTTTTGCGACGTTTCTTTTTGAGGTTGCCCATAATAGAACTCTCTCTTTATTATTGGTTTATAAAGTATAGGACTTGTTGCTTACTTGGCCAGGGTGTTCATCAGCTTGCTCAGCTGAGATTTCTTGTTGGAGGCCTTGTTGGCGTGGATCACGCCTTTTTTGGCGGCCTTGTCAAATTCGCTGACACATTCACGCAGCAGCAGAGCAGCGTTGGCGGCATTTTTTACTTTATAACTGTTATCCTGAGCAGATGATGAAAAACTGAACAGGTCAAGCTGACCTTCAAGGTTTGATTTA
>JAFVQX010000066.1 GCA_017504585.1 Lentisphaeria bacterium | reverse complement strand
GATTTTTGTCACCGGCCATAAAAAGCGGGCGTTGCAGAACTTTCAGCTCGCCAAAGAACGGAGCTTTGATGCGGTTTACAACGAAGCTGACAAGTGCTACACAGCCAGCGTAAAAGTTACCAAAGATGCTTTCAGCTTTGACTCTGACAAAGATAAAATGTATATGGTCGCCGCTGCCGAACTGGATGGTTTGGCAACTTATTACACCATGCCCTTTGCTATAAAGATCGCTACTGCCAACAAGATACCCACGGCGTTGTTTACAGCCGACTCCCCCACCACCCGGGAAAACCGGCAGGCGTGGTTCGATCTGACTTTGGGCAAAAAAAATCTGGCGTTGAAGAAACCCATCCAATTCATGCCCAAAGGCAACTACCACTTGACGCAGGACAAAAAAGGTGCCGACGGTAAAGATGCTACTGATTTGACCGATGGCAGCATTACCAAGCGTGCTTCCGATACCATCTGGTTCGACCGCAAAGCCGTGGGGTTTTACGGCGGCGTGAATACGGTATTTATGCGCCTTGATCTGGGTAGTATCCAGCCGGTGGACTACATAGCTTTGCGGGCGTTGGGCGGTTCGGAATCCGGTTTCCGCTGGCCGAAAAAGTTTGAAGTTTATGTATCCAAAGATAACGACAAATTCTACCGGGCGACCGAAATGGTCAAACTTGCTCCAGCAGAAGCCTACCAGAGCGATTTTGTCAAAACTTACTATTACCCCGAAACTCTCGGCAGAAATCGCGGCGTTTGCAAAACTTTCAAACTTTTTGTCAATGCCGAAGCCCGGTATGTGATCGTTAAACTTACGCTGGATAAACACTTTTTCAGCGATGAAATGGCAGTTATTGCTGCCGAAAAACAGGATGTAAACTTCAACCTCGCTTATGAAGGCAGCGGCTTTGCCGTGCCCCAGGACAGCTTGACCGCCCAGCCCCGGATTCCGGAATTGGCAGTAGTCAAGGGCGTTGCCGCACCCCAGGCGATCAGTATCAGCGATTACCGCATCGAACAAAAGAAAATCAAAAACGCCGCAGTAGTGCTGGAGCTGCCGGAAGAGTTGACCATTTTCAAGCATACTCCGGAAAAAATCACCCGCAACGGCAAAAAGTATCACCGCTACCGCATCCCCACCAGAAAAGACCGTTTGAGTATCGACTACCTTTATATATTGAGCAGCGACCAGACCCCCGATCAGCTGCCGCTGGCTGATATTTATGTGGAGTACGACGGCAAAACCGGCTTCAAGCAGACTTTGCCCATCAAGGTCGTGACTTTGCCGGAGTTTGAAACTTTCAAAAAAATGCCGGTCTGTCTGTCGTGGATGACTACGGAAAGTTATTTTGACTCCTACCCCGATTTGCTGAAAAATTACAAGCGTTTCGGCTTCAACGGCGCCGGAGTATTCCCCCGTTTCTGGATCCGCAATCCCAAGGCTGACCCCTCGGATAAGATCCGGCGTTACGAAGAGATCCGCCAAGCCGGGTTGAAACTCTATATGAACGACTCCGCCATGCACGAAATGATCCGCAACAAAAAAGCCGGTCACGAAGTATATTGCATTACCAAACAGCCGGGCAAGCTCACTTGCCCCAGCTATACCGGAGTATATTATCAGAAAGAGATGGAGCGTATTGCCCGCTGTGTGGTCATGAGCAAGCCGGAACATGTTTTGCTGGATATCGAGTGTTTCAACTACGCTTTCCGCCGCTCCACCAAAGAGTGTTCCCGCTGTGTGGCGGCGATCAAGGCGTCAGGCTTGAGCGAGCGGGAATACATCTATTCCTGCGGTAAACGCATGATCGGCGATATAGCCAAAGCTGTGGAAAAGGGAGCCAAAGAAGCCAATATACCTGTACCACAGCTGCACATGTACGACCTTGACCGGCTGGATAACTCCCACGGCATAACCCGCTTTACAGACCTTTATCCGGACTTGATCAAGAGTTCCCAGCCCAGCTTGTATATTGGCGGACACCCGCCGGTGATCCAGAAAAATATCCGTGCCAACTATAAACTCATCGGCAAAAAAGATATTCTGCCCTGGCTCTCCACCGGGTGCTATGGCGAATATGACTCCTATCTGGTGGAGCCCATTGTGCTGGAAGCCTTTATGAACGGTGCGGGCGGGGTTCTGAACTACGCTTTCAACCACTTTGCTGATTCGCCGCTGGATTTCTACTATCACGCATTGGCAGTAATGAAGCTTGCGCCTTACGAAGAACTGCTTTTGAATTGCGAACACCCCGAAATCACCGGCAGCAACGACAAGATGTTTTACAGCATGGCAAAGCGTGGCAACGAACTTCTGCTGCTGGTGGGCAACTATTACCGTGCCAATCCCGAAACCACAATAAAACTGCCCTTCGCCCAAGCAAGCGTGCTGGATTTGAACACCAAAGCAAAAAGCACCGCCGGCAGCGAATTCAAAATCAATGTCGAACCGGGCAAATTCAATTTGTACTATATAAAAGGTAAATAAGTAAAGCCGCTTCAAAGGCTGTTGCCAAACGGTTGATTTCCTTGGCAACAGCCTGATTGGAACATGAAAAATATTGTTTAACTTCCCAATAAAGATTACGGCGGCTACTTGTTGAGTAACCGCCGGAAGCTTGGTTGCCTTGCTCTTTCGTCAGGCGCCCCAAGACAAGCCTGGGTTTTTTCTATTTCCGGCTGTAATTATTTAGCACGGGCTATGGCTACACGGCCGGAGCGGGCCATGTCGATAATACCAATATCGCTGACCATGCTCATAAAGTTGTCGATCTGGGAGGCCCGGCCGGAAATTTCCACGCCCAGTTCTTCGGGGCCGACAGTCACAAATTTGCCGTTGAAAATTTCCACCAGTTGAATGACCTGGGCTTTCTTTTCGGGAGTATCGGCTGCGATCTTGAAGAGTGCCAGCTCACGTTCAATGAAATCTTCGCCGCTCAAACGGTCGACTTTAATGACTTCAATAAGTTTGTTGAGCTGTTTTTCGATCTGTTCGATGACGGCATCATCGCCCCGGGTCACAATGATCATGCGGGATACTTCCGGGTCGCTGGTGGAGTTCACCGTCAAAGAAGAAATATTGTAGCCGCGGCCGCTGAAAAGTCCGGCAATGCGGGACAAAACCCCAAATTTATTTTCCACGCGCACCGAAAAAGTGTAACTTTTTGCTTCGCTCATTTTCACCATCTCCTGTTTATATTTAATCTTTGACCAAATCTGATAATATCTTTATTGCCGCTTCGGCACTTAAATTACTTATTGCCACGCTTTTGCGCCGCCCGGTCAAGCCGGATGCCACGCTGACGCTGCTTTTGGGTACTTGCAGCACTTCTGCCATGAATTTGACCAGCGTTTTGTTGGCTTCGCCATCCACCGGCGGCGCCGCCAACGCAACTTTCAGCCGGTTATCGTGCCATGCGGTCAAGGCATTGCGCGATGCCCGGGGCGTTGCCAGACAGTTTATCACACAACCGCTGCCGGAGGCTGTTACGGCTCCATCAGGGGGCGTACTCATGCTTCGGCTGCCGGTTCGGTTTTTTCTTTATTTTCAACAGCTTCGGCAGCTTCGGCAGCTTCGGCAGCTTCGGCAGCTTCGGCAGCTTCGGCAGCTTCGCCAGCTTCGGCAGCTTCGCCGGCACTTTCGGCATCAGCCGGAGCTTCCGGAGTTTCCGGAACCGCTCTACCCAGCAAAATATCCACTTCGGCAGCCGAAATCGTTTCTTTTTCCAGCAAAGTCTGCGCCAGTTTTTCCAATTCGTCCCGATGTTCCGAAAGTATATCCAGCGCCCGTTTGTGGGCATCGTCGATGAGTTTTTTGACTTCCACATCGATTTCCCGGGCGGTCTCTTCGCTGGATTCATGTACCGGCGGCGCGTCAAAGCGTATATGCACATGACTGCGGAAATCACCATATTTGATGGGGCCGATCTTATCGTTCATGCCGTATGCGCAGACCATCATCCGCGCCAGACGGCTGACAACTTCGATATCCTGCCCTGCCCCGGTGGTTATGTCGCCAAAAATGATCTCTTCGGCAGCCCGGCCGCCCAGGGTCATTGCCATCTGGTCAAGGAGTTCCAGCTTGCTTTTGGTGTAAACATCTTCTTTGGGTATGGAAAATGTCGCCCCCAGATAACTCTGCCCGCGGGGTATGATCGTGATCTTGTGCAGCGGGTCGGTATGCTCGCAATGCAGCCCCACCAGCGCGTGGCCGGACTCGTGATATGCCGTAAGTTTGCGCTCGCGTTCGCTGATTTTGCGGCTGCGGCGCTCTCTGCCGAAACAGACCTTATCCCGGGCTTCTTCCATATCCGCCTGGGTGATGCTGTCGCGGTTGTAACGCGCTGCCAGCAACGCCGCTTCGTTGCACAAATTCGCCAGATCCGCCCCGCTGAACCCGGGGGTGCTCTGGGCAATGGTATCCAAATTCACATCTTCGCCCAGCCGGACGTTTTTGGCGTGCACATCAAGTATCTGCCGACGGCCTTTTATGTCGGGCAGATCCAGCACCACCTGCCGGTCAAAACGGCCGGGGCGGAGCAATGCCGGATCAAGCACATCGGGGCGGTTGGTGGCTGCCAGCACGATCACGTCGGAGCGATTTTCCAAACCATCCATCTCTACAAGCATGGCGTTCAGAGTCTGTTCCCGCTCGTCGTGCCCGCCGCCCATTCCGGAAAAACGGGAACGGCCCACGGCGTCGATTTCGTCAATAAAAATCAGACAGGGGGTGTTTCTGCGGGCGTGGTCAAACATATCACGCACCCGGCTGGCGCCCACCCCCACAAACATTTCCACAAAATCCGAACCGCTGATGGAAAAGAACGGCACCCCGGCTTCGCTTGCTACCGCTTTGGCCAACATGGTTTTACCGGTTCCGGGGGGACCCACCAGCAGACAGCCGCGGGGTATCTTGCCGCCGAGGAGTTTGAATTTCAGGGGATCTTTAAGATATTCCACGATCTCCTGTATCTCTTCTTTGGCTTCGTCGGCACCCGCCACATCAGCAAATTTGACCTTGAGATCACCGGGCAGGATCATCCGGGCACGGGATTTACCGAACTGCATAGCGTTGCGGTTCGCCATCTTTATCTGCCGCGAAAAGAGTATATAGATGATTATACCGATTATCAGCACCGGCAGCACCAGCGAAATCAACGAGGTAAACCAGTTATCCCGGGGCTGGATCTTGATATTGCCCACCTGCTGCAGTTTGGCTTCTATATTATCATTTTTAAGAATTCTTGTGCGGAATTTACCGTAGGATGGCACGTTTTTGCCTTTGAGCTTGGCAGCATTGAGTTCGGCTTCGGTAAGTTTATACTCGCCTTCCACATAAAGCAAACCGTCTTCTTCCGGCATGACCTTGGCATTTATCACATCGCCGATGCGTTTTTCGAACTGGGTTTGATCCCATTGCTGTACTGCCGGAGCGCTGCTGCCTTTCCAGAAGTACATCCCGGCAAAAACCACCAGCAGCAACACCCAGAAAATCAGCACGCCGGGTATGCGCAACACCTTTATATTGTTATTGTTTTCCGGCATTTTTTTGCCGGGATCACGCTTTTCTTCGCTCATAAAAATCTCTCCTGCTATTATTAAAACGGCACCGACAAAAATCGGCGGCACTGTAAAATGCCAGCTCAAACTTTTGTCGGTGTCGTCTTTTTATCACAACTTTATTTTCAAGACTGCCGACAACTTCAGCAGCCTTGGCAAGTTGTGTTGCAAACTTCAGTTTATATGCTGCTGAACGGTTTTGACCACCAGCCATACCAACAAACCGAGGATCACCAATCCTACTGCTGCAATACCGCCAATTATCAGTTTGCGGTTGCGCGCTTCGCTCTTATCATCGTTGTTGGCAAACGGCGAAAGATTGTTGAAATCTTTTACCGTTGACATACCAGTTTGCGTACTGGTAAGATCAATGCCGGTTTCAGTCCGCGAAACTGTGGGCAGAGAGCCGTCATCATAATCGAACATGACTTCCACGCTGCCCAGCTGCAGTAGATCCGAATTCTTCAGCGGATACATCTCTTCCGGATTCAACGGCACGTTATTCAAACGCGTACCGTTGGTACTGCCGCGGTCGCAGATAAAATAACCATCTTCATTATGAATAAAATCACAATGATAAGAACTCAAGCTGGGATCTTTGATACAAATATCCCGCTGATCGTTCCGTCCCACACTGATCGAGTCTTCTTTTAACTCAAAAACCAGCCCACGGAATTTTTCTGACAATACCATCAGTTTTGGATAATCCGCCATTGTTGATCTACCTCCGTACATCAGCGTTTTTCTTCCCGCCGCCGTATCTATCAAAAAATTGACATAACCTTTTTGAGAGAATATATATCCAATTTTACGTTAATGCAAATAGCTTTTTATGAACTTTTCCGCAATTTTGCAACTTTTTAGTCCAAACCGGGCCGAAATTGTTCATTTCCAGTCAATGCAGCGATAGTTTCGGTCAGGATTTTCACTGCATTGTCCACATCCCGCAAGTCGCAGACCTCTACCGGACTGTGCATATAGCGGTTGGGAATGCTGATCAAAGCCGCCGCTGCTCCGCCCCGGATAAGCTGGATGACCGCAGCATCGGTCCCCCCGGAAGCCCGGTGGGCGGTGACCGGCTGATAAGCGAACTTGTTTTTATCGGCAGTTTCCACGATCTTCCGGCGCAAAACCGTATTTACGTCGGCGCTGGCGGCGATCATGGGGCCTTGCCCCAGCTTGGCATCGCCAAACTTCTTTTTGGGCACATCCGGCAAATCAGTAGCAAACCCGACATCGATAGCGATCGCCACGTTGGGGTTGATATTGTAGCTGCTGGCGATCGCCCCGCGGCACCCCAGCTCTTCCTGAACCGACCCAACACCGTACACCCCCACATTGATCTTGCGTTTGGCAAGAGCGCGCAGAGTTTCGGCAACTACAAAAGCGCCGATCCGGTCATCCAGACCTTTGCTCATAATACGGTTTTTGCCCAGCATGGCAACATTGCGTTTCAGGGCGATGGGGTCGCCGACGGCGACAAGTTTTTCGGTTTCCTTGCGGTCTTCGGTACCGATATCGATCCACATATCTTCCAGCTTGACCGCCCGATCCCGCTCGGCTTCGCTCAACAGGTGGATGGGCTTTTTGCCGATGACCCCATGAACGATACCCCTGGCGGTTTTGATTTCCACCTCCGACGCCGGGACATTGAGTTTATCGATACCGCCGTTGGGGCGGAACCAGATGTAGCCGTCTTCAGATATATGCGTTACCTGAAAACCGATCTCGTCATAATGCCCCACCAGCATCACCTTGAAAGGCGCATCAGGATTAAGCACCCCGATAGTGTTGCCCAGCACGTCAGTATCCACTTTATCGCAGAATTTTTCCATATATTTGCGGAAAACGCCTGCCGGCTCTTCTTCGTAACCGGAAGGACCGGTGGTGTTGAGCAGATCCTCAAAAAATTTCAAAGCGCTTTTGTCGGGCATAACAAGACTTCCATTCGTAACATTATTGTTTTATATAAAAACTGAAATATCAAATCATTTAAGACCGGCACCCCGGCGGAAAAACTCCAGAATTTCCCGGGAGTTCAGCTTGCAATCTTCCCGGGCAAAATTGCTGCGCATAAATCCATCCACCAGCCAGAGCAATATCCTTGCATTGAGTGCAGCCTGTTCATCGCCCCAGACGGGTAATGACTTTTTCATTACTCCGGCCAGAGCCTCGACCACCGCCGTACTCTGATTGCGCAACTTTTCGATCTGTTCTCCGGTCAGATTTGCTATGTGCGAAGCCGCTTCGCCCGCCGCTCCGAACCCGGCGCGGTGCTGACGGATAAACCCGCCAACCAGATCAAATACCTGTTCGGGCAGCTTATCGACCGGACAACTTTCCAATGCCGCAAGTTCCCGGGCGAGCCGTTCAAGCTGATAACTTATAAGTTCAGCAAACAGCGCCTCTTTATCCTTGAAGTACAAATAGATCGTACCTTTGCCAACTTGCGCGGCTCTGGCCACTTCGTCGAGAGTGATCTCATGAAAACGCCGGCCGGGCAGCAGATTTTCCAAACCCTCCAGGATAAGATCCCGTTTACTTTCTTTATTCATCGTCTTGCGAACTCTTTTGTTACCGTTAAAACGTGGTATAAGATAGCTCTGCTTTGCCAGTATTGCAACTCTGCGGTATGGATTTTCACCGTTTTTATTGGTTATCCGGCGATTTTATGATGATTTTGACCGTTTTGCGGGTATCAGCTGTAACCGGCGCGATCGCGCTGCGGCGCAAATCCCCCAGAATGATGATATTATCTCGATCATCCTTTACCAGCAGCATATCCTTCCGGCAATTCCTGCCGCTTAAAAGATGCTTCACATGCCGCGGAGCTTTGCCGCCCCAGACACTCATAACTTCCCCGCCCCGGCGCAGCGAACAATACAATGTTGCCGGAAGTGTCGCCTGATCAAAATAGAACACCCCCTGCCCCGGAGCGCAAACGGCCCCGTCGATCACCTCGCAGGCAAGAAGCCAGTTGGCGTATTCGACTTTTTTCTGCTGCTGCCACTGCCACTCTGCCGGAGCAAGTTCACATTTTTCAGGCTCTCCGCCAAGAAATTCCAACCTGTCGCCCCGGCGCCGGAAGCGGAAAGAGCCGTTGAGTTCGATGATCCGGCTTTCTGTTCCGGGCTCCTGCAAAAGTTTATTGCGGAAATTTTCCAACTGCAAATAAGTCAATTTCACATCGGCGCTTGGGCCAACTTGCGCAAGATAACTGCGCAACACCCGCCCCAGCAAAGCGTTGTGCATACCAAGCCAATAGCCGACATAAGTCGTTTCCGGCAGAACACCGCCCAGTTCCGCCAATTTTGCACCTGCACATTTTTCAATAAAATCCGCATCCATCGCCAGAACTTTTGCCGCCCGGTCCAAAGCGCTCTGCACCGGGGCGTGATAGCTGTTCCAGCGGGGCAAAAGATCGTTGCGCAAAAAATTCCGGTGGTAATCATTTTGCTGATTTGTTGCGTCGTTGCGCCAATCGCTGATCTGTTTTTGCTGCAAAAACTCTTCCAAATCTTTTTTGTGCCACTCCAGCAATGGCCGCAATATGGTCAAATCCCACAGTTTGCGCACATTTCTCAACGAAGTCAAACTTGACACATTGCCGCCCCGGGCAAGTTTGAGCAGGATATTTTCCTGAACATCTCCGGCGTGATGCGCCAGCACTATGGGCGAGTCGTCATCGTGCGCGCGATACCACGCCAGACGGGCATCCCGGGCGGCATCCTCCAGCGAACTGCCCGACTTTACAGCATCGGTCAAATCCAGTTTTACCAACACAAAGTTCACCCCAAAACCGGCACAGAAATCCCGGCACCATTCGCCGTCGGCGCTACTGGCATCACCCCGCAAACCGTGATCAAAATGCACAGCTTCCAGCAGATCGGGCTCAAAACCCCACTGCAGCAGAAGCAGCAAAAGTGCGGTGCTGTCGGAACCGCCGGAAAAGCCCACCCGGAGCTTCCGATGCTGATACTCTTTAAGAAAATGCGGAATTATTAAAAGTTTCTTCATCTTCAAATTTGCCAAAACTGCCAAACGGCTTTATGTTATTGAGTGTGTATTCAATTAATAAAACTAACGAGGTAATATACATGACAGTTATCGTTGCCGCAACCGCCAATCTTCACAAATTTGAAGAATATCGCGCACTTCTGGGCAGTCAGGATGCAGAATTGCACAGTTTGCTGGATTATCCGGGCTTTACGCCGTCGGAAGAAACCGGCAAAACATTTAAGGAAAACGCTTCGCAGAAGGCGCTGGAAGCGTGTATCTACACCGACCGGCCCACCTTTGCTGACGACTCCGGGCTGGAGATCACCGCGCTGGATAACGCCCCCGGCATCTACTCGGCCCGTTACGGCAAAGATGACGCCGACCGCATCGGCAGAGTTTTGCGCGAACTGGAAGGCAAAAGCGACCGCAGCGCCCGCTTCGTATGTGTAATAGCTATTGCCATCAACGGCGAAGTCATCGAAACTTTTGAAGGGGTCATGGAAGGTACGATCATCGATGCGCCGCGGGGCGAAAACGGCTTTGGCTACGATCCCATTTTTGTACCCAAAGGCGAAACACGCACCTTTGCTGAAATGAGTTCTGAAGAAAAGAACAGGATCAGTCACCGCGCCAAAGCTTTGCAGAAAGCTCTGGAGTTCATCGAAGATGAAATGAGCGTATTGGACGATGAGTTTTAAGCGTAAGCTGCAATTTTATAAATTCCGTTTTCTCCGGCCGATGAAAAACGGCAGGTTCTGGCGGCATTTTGCCTTTTTGTTCTGCGTTGCTGTACTTTTGCGGCTGCTGCTGGCTTTGCCCGCACTTGCTGAACCGGCAACATTGCTGCGGCCGGACAGTATGGGCTACTGGTCGCCGGCAACGGCACTGGCTGCCGGAGATGGATATGTTACAGCGCCCGGATCAAATATTCCGGAGCTGATACGCCCTTGCGGCTACCCGTGGTTTCTGGCGCTTACGATAAAACTTTTCGGCAGCAGTTTTTTGCCGGCAGCGCTGGCAGGGATACTGCTGGGGGCCTCGGGCGTGCTGCCCATAACTCTGGCACTCCGGAAATTTACCGGCGACCGTCCGGCATTGCTGGGGGGTTGGCTTTATGCCTTGAATATGACCGCGATTGCCGTATCGCCGCTCATTCTGGCAGATAATCTTTTGGGGATCATTGCCGCCTGGCAGCTTTTTATGACCATATATCTTATCAGGGAGCGGCAAATGGTCTACTTTGCCGGATTGACCTTGCTGGCGATCGCCGGTTGTTTCGTAAAGCCGGTCAATCTGCCGGTGGTGCTGGTGGGGCTGCCGGTGATATTGCTGGCAACGGCCCACGGCTGGAAGAGTTTGGTTGCGGGAATGGTCACGCTCATATTTTTTGTTTCGCTGCTGCTGGTGCCGATCTGGTACGAAAATTACAAACTCTGCGGCGGATTTGACGGCAACACCGCCAATATCTACTTTCATAACGGGTCGGCAATATCAGCTCACGCCACCGGCGAAAGTTCCGAAGTATGGAAAAAACGTCTGCTGGCCCGGGCCGATGCTGCTTTCAGAAAAAACCCTGCCAAATATCAGTCGCTTAAGGCACAGAATGAGTGGAAAAAGCTCAATTTATCAAGTTGATCAAACAATACCCCGTATCGGCAGCGATCACCCATCTGCCCAATGTATTCAATCTGCTGCCCGATTTGCCGACTATGCTGGAAAACAACCATATCACCCGGGGGGAACGGGGCACTATGGCGGTACTGCGCCAACAGGGTTTTATTGCCGCAGTACAGCACTATCTGGGGGATAAGTGGGGGTGGATCTTTATTCTGCTGCCCCTTTTGGCGGTGCATTTGCTTACGCTGCTGCTGGCGGCGGTGCGCCTGACTTTCTATTTATTCAAGCGGCAGTGGCGCTATTTGCTGATATTCGGCGTGCTGGTCTTTTACTACATCTGGGCGCCGGGGCCGGTCATCAGCCCCCGCTACCTTTTGCCCGCATTGCCCATGCTGATAGCTATGGCAACTCAAATGACGTTAAAAATGGATTTTACCACAGAAGATAACAATATCGAAAGGATAACCCTATGAGCAAAAAAAACATCTCTGTATCTGTCACCGGCTGTTCGCTGGTAGATTGCGTTTACGCCAACGTGGATTTTTCTTCGGCAGCGTTCAAAAAATATTCCAGCGTAAAACCCGGTGACGGCGGTTTGGTGCCCGGTCAACTGGTGTTTATGGAAAGTCTGGAAAAATTCACCAATGTACCCGCCTTGCAGATGCTTGCGGAATTGACCGGCAATGCCCCGGTTTCCGCCCGCAACGTAGGCGGTCCGGCAGTAGTGGCGGCAGTCAACGCCGCCCAGCTTTGCAGCGAATATCCCGCCCAGGTCAAATTTTACGGTGCCCGGGGCAGTGACAGCGATGCTGATTTTATCGAAAGCATCCTTGCGCAGACTCCGCTGGATATTACCAATTACCCCAAAGGCGAAGGGTTTACGCCCTCCACCCAGGTTTTGAGCGACCCGAGATACCACGACGGCAAGGGCGAAAGAACCTTTGTCAATGTTATCGGGGCCGCCAACAACTATCAGCCCGCAGATCTGGGCGATGAGTTTTTTGCTTCTGACGTACTGGTCTTCAGCGCCACGGCATTGGTTCCGCCGCTGCACGACAATCTGACAGCGCTGCTCAAGCGGGGCAAAGAAGCCGGCAAGATCAACATGGTTGCCACCGTTTTCGACTTCCGCAACGAAATGCGCGACCCCAACGGCCGCTGGCCCATGGGCGACAGCGACGAAGCCTACAAATATATCGACGTACTGGCAGTTGACTGGGATGAAGCCCGCCGCCTCTCCGGCGAAGAAACTCTGGAAAAGATCGTGGAATTTTTTGCCAACCGCGGCGTCAGCGCCATGACCATCACCCACGGCGCCAAAAACTTCCATGTTTACAGCGACGGCAGACTTTTCAAGAAGTTTGACCTCGCCTCGCTGGGCGTAAACGAACTGGTCAACGAAGACCTTGCCAAGTACCCCGAAAAGCGGGGCGATACCACCGGCTGCGGCGACAACTTTGCCGGCGGCTTGCTGGCTTCGATCATCATGCAGCTTTCCGATGGCGCCAAGGCCGGAGAACTTGATTTGCGTACCGCGGCAGCGTGGGCAGATGCCTCCGGAGGTTTTGCCTGTTTCTGTCTGGGCGGAACTTATCTGGAAAAATCCAAAGGCGATAAATACGCCCAAGTCAAACGTTACTGCGACTATTACCTTGCCAACCAATAACTTTTACTGACGGGATCGACTCATGAAAAACTTTTTTATGCTGTTATGCGGATTGTTGGCCTGGAACCTCGCCGCCGCAGTAGCTTTGCCGGAAAAGTGGGATGTGGAATTTTTCAAAATCGATGAAAAAACTTTTCTCAAAGGGTTGAACATCGGGAGCGCTGCTCAAAAACTGACTCTTTCGGACAAAGCAATAAATCTTGATACTATTGCCAACGGCAAAGACTCGGCAGCGATCCGGGGCTTTATTGATGTTGACAAGGCCCAAACCGTCTGGCTGGGTATTGGCAGCAAACTCTTTTCTTTGTATTTGAACGGCAAGATGATCTACGATTTCCGGGAATACGCTCTGGGTTACGATATACTGCACGTCAAAAGCACCGATCACATCGTGCCGCTGGAACTGAAGGCCGGACGCAATGAAATACTCTTCAACACCCGCCGGACCAACTGGAAATATGATTATTGCTACGGCAAAAACCGCAAAATAATCTGGGATCTTGCCGTAGAACTTATGAAAGATTACCAGCCGGTCAAAGCGGCTCTGGCACATCCGGAAATGGCGTTGCGCCCCGACCGCGACAGTGTAATGTTCAGCTTTGTGACCACCGAAGCGATCCCCGCCGGGGTGGATTACCGCAAAAAAGGCGACAAGGAGTGGCTCCGCGAATATGATACCACAGGCGAGCTTGTATTGCGGGAAAGAAGCCGTATCCACCGGGTCAGGATCAGCGGCATTGCCAACTGGGGCGATATAGAGTACCGGTTGGTGCTGCTGGAGCCGCCGGCGGGTCAGGATGGCTTGCGCCGCCCCTGCCGCTCGCCCCGGACTTATAAAGAAGTTTTTACGCCGGTAAAGACATTGCACAATCCCGACAAAGATAATTTTTCATTTCTGCTTTTCGGCGATACGCAGCTTTCGCTTTCCAAGAGCTGCCAGACAGTTGCCCAGCGGAGAGAGCTGCTGAATAAACTGCGCACTTTCCCCGAATATAAGGCGGCGGACTTTCTGGTGCATATCGGCGATACCGACAGTTACATACACAATGTGGAAAAATATCTGCTGACCGATCTTTTCAACGACTTTGCACCGGCTGCAGGCGAAAAGCTCCGTCCGTGGCTGCTGGTGCGCAGCAATCACGACACCAACGGCATTGCCGCCGAAGAGTGGTATGATCACTTCCAGATGCCCGACGAAAAGAGCTATTTTTCGTTCCAGCTGGGCAAGGTGTTCTTTATCGTGCTGGATTGCGGCGAGTATTTCAGCAGTGGCAAACTCAATGCCTTCAACGGGCCTTTGCTGGATATGAAAAAACTTATGCGCAAACAGGCACAGTGGCTTAAACAAGTCCGGCGCTCCGAAGCTTTCCGCAATGCCGCGTTCCGGGTCGTTATTGCTCACGGCGAAGTGCAGATATCACGCAGTAAATTCAACAATACCATCCGCGAGCTGGCATTGGATATGCTGCAGGACAAATCTGAATCCGGCAAGATCCACCTGTGGGTCGCCGGGCATTGTCACCGTTATTGGCGTGCAGCCGAAGGCTCCCGCAGTCTGGTGACCCGTATTGAACCCAAAGCGCCGCCGGCACTGCCGGTTTCGCCGGTAAACTGGCTGACCGGCGACGCGCCCAAAGGCAGCTCTGCCAAGCCGGATTTCAGCTACATACATGTAAGTTGTTCGCCGGAAAAACTTCTGGTCAAAGCTATTGACGAAAACGGCAAAAAATTTGATGAATTTGTCATCGACCGCAACGGCAAACTTACTGAACTTTATCTGGATAAAGAGCTGAAAGCCTATCCACTGCCGGTGGCCAAAGATAAATAAGCTGTTTCAGCAGACACTCAAGCGCCCGCTTTTTCAGGGCGCTTTTTTTATGTATCGGGTAAGTTCCGGCTGGAGTTTCAAGAGCGCGGCTTTTTGCGCAGCAGAAAAATCTGACCACTTATTGCAGTAACTTATCAACTGTGGTTGATAAATCAGTACATGCCGCCACTCGCCGGCAGAAAAAGCACTCAACGGAGCATGGCTCACAAACTCCGGGCGATGCGAAAGCAGCACCGCCCACGCGCCCGAACTGAAATCCCCGTACACATCGCAGAAGATCCACAGTTTGGGAAATTCGCAAAGCGCTTTCAACCATCTGTGCAAATACTCATTACGGGCATGGCGGCAATCATTCAAGGCGGCAAATTCTTCCGGCAAAAGCTCATTCATAGGGGCAACATTCCTGCAAAAAAAAGGCACATCCCGAATAGTGCCTACCACCAACGCCTCGCACAGCGTATGCAAAAGAACACCCAATCAGAATGTGCCACATGCTTTTGCATGGACACTCTGACCCAATAAAAGTTCTTTTGCTTAACGCCTGTTTTCTGAAGTGCGAGTTCATGGTGGTAGACGTTTTATCGGTTAAATGTATAAGTTTGATTTTTTGATTTCAGCAAACCTCTTCTTGTTTCTTGATTTTGCAGTCCATACCTGGTAATATAACATAAATTAAAATCTATTGCAAATAAAAAGTTCACCGGCAAGCCGAAAATCTGCTCATTACTATCCTTTACTATCGCAGAAACTCTCATTATGACGAAACAGCGATATTACGATCGGACTCGCCGGTTGAGCCGATATGTATTTGGCGCATACCATAAAAATGCTCCGGACTTATTCAACGGTCCGGAGCATTGCAGATACTCAAGTATTTTTATTCTGCCTGTTCAGTTTTTTCAGCTTCTGCCCTGGCTTCGGCTTCGGAGAATTTGGCTTTGTCGGAAAGCGATACATTCCCTTCCACCGCACCGTTATCCAGCGGGTCAACGGTGCGTTTTTCCAAATCGCGGAACAGGCGGTACATATCGATCACCCCGCCGATACCGAACCAGAATGTGGAAATAAACGCCACGATCCCCGGTATCAGCAATGTGGTGATAAAGAAGTAGTGTCCCCACCACTCAAGGGGCCACGGAGTCACCACGTTCCAGATTATCACCAGAATAAATGCCAGAACGAATTTATAGATAAAGCTGTAAATAAATACGCTCCAGGCGATCACCCGGTCAGAACGGGTGTATTCAGGCGTGATACCGATGAGTTTGCTGAAAATGGTCTTCCATGACCAGTGCATCTTCTCTTTCTTTTCGCCGTCGGTATTGTAGATACCCCGGTGGAGCATGCGGTCAAGGTTGAAGGGCTTGCGCTGGGTAGCCGCCGAAACTGCCACATAGATCAAAAGTGTAATGATCATGGTCAGAAGATAAAGCTCGTAAGAGTTGATTGGGAACTTTACGGGGTCCATCTTCCAGACCACATAGGGGTTGAGTGGTGCCGAAACCGCTTCCAGAAATCTGCCAAGCGGTTCCACCCAGTTGTGTTTTGCCAGCCACGGATAGACCACATCCGCCCAGTTGCGCTGCACAAAGATACTGCCGAACGATAAGAGCATACCGGATACCAGCGACGCAAATGCCCCGGCAGTGTTCCCGAAACGGCTGTAAAGCCCGAAAATCATCACCGGCCCGCAGCCGCCCAGCCACATCATACACATCAAGGTAACAAACAAGTTGATGTAATCCAGCTGCGACATGAAGAAACTGCCGCACAAAAAGAACACCCCTACCCCGATGGATGCCCACCGCAACAGCCACATGTGCTGTTTGGGTGTGGGCTGTTTTTTCATCAAAGGCAGTATCACATCCTGCGTAAAGGTCAAACTGGCACTGAATATCCGGGTATCATCCGTGGAGATCATTGCCAGCACCAGCAGCAGACAGAACAACCCCATGATCACCGGCGGCAGCATCTCCCGCATGGCCGATGCCATCATCAGCTGATGATAAAGCGTGCGGTATTCCTGAAAGCGGGCGTTGCCTTCGGCTTCGCCTTCGTAGCTTTTAAACGCTTCGTGGGCGGCATTGAGTACCGGGGTATCCAGGTTTTTATCCTGCGACAGCGGTGCATCTTTGCCGATATGATGCACCTGTTCCGGAACTTGGGCGATGCGCTGCACAAAGTCTGCACGCTTATCGGGTTGCACCAATTCCTGCGAAATATGTTCACTTAAAGCGATCTTGATCTTGCGGGCATCAGTAGCAAAACTCTTGTGATTCATCATCACAATAATACCGATGGCGATCAGAACATAAAACAGCATGTTCAATGCACCACGCCAGGTCCCCAGCAAACCAGCCATTTTCTGTTCGTGGGGCGATTTGGCTGCCGTACTGTAACCGGCACCGATCCAGCTGGCACGGTGAATAATGCTGGTAACGACTGCCAGAATGACCGTCAGCAAGTTGAAGTCCCGCAAATTGGATATGTCGTAGGGGTTGAGAAAACTTTCGTCCGCCACCCGGTCGCTCATTACCGGCACGATATCCGTTGACCAGTTGAACTTCCACAAAATGAAGATCACAAAAATCACCATCAGCGGGAAGAGGAACATACCCTGCAATGCGTCAGTGATCAAAAGCGAAAGCGTACCGCCGCAGCAGATAAGCGTGATCGCCAGCGTCAAACAGATCGTTACAATAATAACGAAAGTCGATATCTGAACACCGAAAATATTTACCGAATGCGGCAAGTCCAGAAAGTAGATAAAAAACCGTGCCGCAATCGCCGGCATGATCATATTGGCCAGCATTTCCGATACACTGCGCAAACACGACGCAAAAATACGGAACGACCGGTTGTAACGCATTTCCAGAAACTGCCCCAGACTCATGGCCTTGGTTTCCCGGAACCGGTAAGTGCAGTATCCGAACAAACTTATGACCACCCCTAACGGCAGCAGGATATTGTTCCAGAATACCAGAGCAAAACCGGTTTTGTAGTGCACTTCAACATACGCCGCCAGCCCGATAATGGAAAGGGCCGCCGCCACGTCGCCAACACTTATAACATATCGCCCTGTCACCCGACCGGCAGAGAGGAAGTCCGCTACACTGCGGACATACTTCATGGAGTAGATACCCACCCCCATAACAATAGCGGTCGGAATAATCAATATAAGCCAATCGCATAAAGTCATAATTATTGCTTCCTTTGATTTTATTCCCCGGAAGCAATGCTATGTGTTTTTTCAGGAACTTTTCATTTCACGGCGGGCCCGCCGTTTTTCCACCAGATTTTTTACACCCACATAGGTCAGCGGAGTCATTATTGCTGTCAGAATGGCTCCTCCGATGAAAAAAGCTGTAGTCAAATGCCAGCCCAATGCAAAAAGTGAGTCAAAACTCTGTTTTGCCAACACATTTTCCATGGCAGATCTTATTTGTTCCCAGGATAAGTGACCACCCATCAAGCGGTCACCCACATAACATTGCAGCGGATAAATGAAAAATATTGTTACATGATTGGTAAGAAGGGTCCCCAGTGTGGCTCCGATCTTGCTGCCGCGCATGAGAAATGCCGCAGGGATGGAAAAAAACAACTGGATACCGAATGGGAAAAAACATCCGCAAAACATACCTATCGCCCAACCGCGGGCTATATACTTTGAGTCGGCTTTTTCGCGCACGATTTTAGCGTAAAAACGCAACAGTGCACGCCGCGAAAATATCTTTCCCCAATTCATGTTCTTACTCTCCTGTTCTTACGAATAATCACTTTTTCATTTGTTCAAGGAGCAGAAGCCCGGGGCGTCTGCTCCTTTTTCGTCCTCAATTTATAGTAAAATACGATCACCGGCGAAGCTATATACAAACTTGAATAGCTGCCGATAATGATTCCCAAAGCGATCACCAGCATAAAGTCACTGATAGCTATACCTCCGGCAAAAAGCATTACCGCAACCACCAGGAATGTGGTCAAACTGGTCAGCACAGTACGGCTCAAGGTACGGTTCAAGCTGTCATCCACAATATTTTCAAAACTCTTTTCCGGATGCAGTTTGCGTTCTTCCCGGATGCGGTCAAAAATCACGATAGTATCGTTGATCGAGTAACCGATGATGGTCAGCAGACCGGCTACCACCGGCAGACTCATTTCCCGCCCGGTCAGCACAAAGACGCCCAGCGACAATATCACATCGTGCACCAGTGCCAGAATACCGGCGCAGGCGTAGTTGAACTCGTAACGCAGCGAAACATAAATTATCATCCCCAGAAATGCCAGCAAAAGCGATATAACTGCATTGCGGGTCATTTCGCCGCCGACCAGCGCACCGATAACGGTCGCAGAGCCATCTTTGAGCTTCAATTCCGGATATTTTTGATTGAGCAAACTCTGAATATGTTCGCCAATACCGGAAGTGCCGGCCGAAAATTTCTTTTCAAATCCTTCACGCAAAAGGATCTCCACCTTGCGGTTGTCGCTTTGCGATGCGCTGCTTTTGTAAGTGACTTTGGCGGGCAATGCATTGTCCGCAAGTGTTTTTTCCAAATCAGCAACCGCCACACGATCGTTGTATGCGTAGCTCAAAAGCGTACCGCCGGTAAAGTCCACACTCAACATATTTCTGCCTTTGCAAGCAAACAATATTATACTGCCGACGATCAGCACCAGCGATACGGTAACTGCAACTTTGCTCTGCCGCAGGAAGG
Source organism: Lentisphaeria bacterium (assembly GCA_017504585.1). Lineage (GTDB taxonomy): Bacteria > Verrucomicrobiota > Lentisphaeria > Victivallales > Victivallaceae > SIG78. Next base: position 13,742 of record JAFVQX010000066.1, on the reverse strand, counting down.
GAATAGCCGGATTACTGAAAAATTTCAACATCGAAAGTTTCACATCCGGCTTGATCACCAGCAGCCAGTCGAACAAAACCCGGCTCATAAAGAGTGCAGTGAACAAACTGGCAATGATCCCGATAGCCAGACTGACGGCAAAACCTTTCACCGCACCGGTACCGAAATAGATAAGAATAAGCGCCACCACCAGCGTGGTCAGATTGCCGTCCAGCACTGCCGAGTACGCCTGTTTGAACCCGTTGTTGATCACCGCGACCGGGGATTTGCCCTGATCGTATTCTTCGCGCATACGTTCAAAAACCAGCACGTTGGCATCCACCGCCATACCCAGAGTCAGGATGATCCCGGCGATACCCGGCATGGTCATGGTTGCGCCGAATGCCGCCATAGATCCGAGGATCAGCACCACATTGGCAACCAATGCACAAACGGCAATACAACCTGCCAACCGGTAATATACTATCATAAATATCGCCAGCAGCACCAGTGCGACCAAGCCCGCCCGGATACCGTTGTTTACATTATCAGCCCCCAGCGTGGGGTCGGTATCGTAAACTGCCTGCACTTCCACCTGAAAGGGGAAACTGCCGCTGTTGAGTGCGTCGGCAATATTGTTGGCTTCTTCCATGGAAAAGCGACCTGTGATCTCTGCCTGACCTCCGGCGATCCGATCCTGGATCACCGGCGCACAATAGAGTTTGCCATCCAGCACGATAGCCAACTGGCGTTTCACATTTTTTTCGGTAACAGTGGCAAACTGGGCGGCACCCTTGCTGTTGAATTTAAGAGTAATGGCAATTGACCCGTACTGGGTCTGTACTGCCTGTGCCCGATCCACCGCATTGCCGGTCATCTGGGAAAATTTTTCCACAATATATACATTGCCGGAAGAGTCGCGCTTGCCCGAAACTTCCCGCAAACGCTCGTACCCGATGGGCACTACACCGTTGCCCGATAAAATTTCGCTGGAGCGGGGATGCACCAGCCGGAACTCCAGCTTATTGCTCATGCTGATAAGTTTCTGGAGTTTATCTTTTTCGTCTTTAGAAACGATGGGGGCTTTCAGAGAGAGTGCTGTTGAAGCGAAAGGTGCGATCTCGCTTTCAAAAATATTCTGCGATTCCAGGCGTTTGCGCAAAGCTTCCATCGCCAGATCCCGGTATTCCCGGAAATTTTCTTTCAGCTTTTTCTGCGCTTCGTCATAACTTACCCCGCTGGCAGCCAGCGCGGCATAGTCAGGTTTCAGATCAAGGACAAATTCCACACCGCCATTAAGGTCGAGTCCCAGACGGATGGAACTTGACGCCCGCTTGCGGATCATGCTGATAACCTCGGAATTGTCAAAAGCCTGATCAAAAACTGTTAATTCTTTTAACTCAACGCCTTGAGCTTCCGCACTTTCCAGCACGGCAGCTGCCGGATAAAGGTCGGCACGTTTCTGCTGGGCGGCTTGGGCTTGAGCAATAACACTTTCCACCTTCTTTGAATCGGCATTTTCTTTGAGTGATGCCTTGAAGGTCTTATAAAAATCCAGCGGCTTCAGGGGGTGTATAGCGCAGGCAAAAACAGCGATCACACCCAATACCAGAAAAGTTCTGAGCCGTAAATAATCTTTCATTACCAAATACTTTCCAAACTTTGTCTGATCCGCTCCGGCTATCTTGCCGGACAGATCAAATTATCGATCTTTCAGCAAGCCGGGAAGTTATAACAACCGCAATATAAACAAAACATCTTCCCGGCTTATCCAACAATAAAGTTCACACCCGGGGTCCGGCCCGGGATGGCAATATTTTTTGCCACAGCCTGCGATAATAAATGTTTTCCGGCTGTTCACAAATAAAAATATTATTATGACTCTGTGCTTTTATTGTCAGATCATTGTTGTTTGGCAGCAAATGACATGGCGACACGCCCTGGGGCCGCAGCGAGTTGCGGTTTTCCCAGCGCAACCCGGCAAGCACCCGGCAATTATAATCCCAGCGGACTGCTGCATCGCTGTCATTTCCGTTTTCCGGAGAGGAGAGCTGCTCGAAGCTCCGGTGCAGCTGGCAAGAGTAATTTTCCGTATCAGCAGAGAGCATACAGCTCAAAGCAAAAATCACCATCAACGCCGCAAGCAGCGCAAAAACGCCGCCTGCGCGCCGCATATGATATGACCTGCGATTTAAAAACTGCAACATCTCTCTATAAATATCCTGCAAAATATGTTTTATCGAGGTAATATAGTACATTTATCAGGCTAATGCAAGTATAAAACGCTTTTTTTTGACCTATTAAATATCGAAAGTCAAAAGCAAAGTTTTTTCGCCAGATAAAACCCCATGGCGGCGGCACTTATACCGGAGAAATTCTGTAAAAGTATGTTCAGGAAAAATTTTGTGTATTGAGCCTGGTCAAAGAATACCATACTTTCCAACGCAAAACTGCTGAAAGTGGTAAATGCCCCCAGAAACCCCATAAACAATACCGGAAAATACTCTTCAAATCCCGCCAATTTATGTTTGCACACCACATAACAAAATCCGGCAATGAACGCTCCAAAGATATTCACCGCCAGCGTCCCCCACGGGAAAGCGGGCAGAAGCATATTTACGCCTTTGACGGCAAAAAACCTTGATAGAGTCCCCAAAACTCCGGCAACACATATAAGCAGAACGATTTTCACCACTCACCTCAAACTTGAAAAAAAATAAAATTTGCTGCTGTCGCGGCACCAGGTGTACATTATTCCACTGTCGGTACCGTTGTAAGTAGAGTAGGAGTAACCGTTTTTGACCGTTACCGGCGTCGGCTCGTACTTTTCGCTCCGGTGCTGTTCTATAAGGTTTCCGGCTGTGTTGCGGATTGTTTTCGGCTTGGTGATATTTTCCAGTTTCCATCCCCGATTTATTACCAGAAGTTTCAAATCATTTTCGCTCAAAGCTCCTTCGCAGGCTCTGAAGTTGTAACTGTTTATAAAAGTTGCGTCCTTCAATATAACATTAAAAAATTTGTATTCAGGAACATTTTCCCCTATATCAGGATTGCGGGTCATGTAAGTTACAGCAACCAGCCACCCCGGTATCAGCATAAATGGCACCAGAAATGCCGCCCCGATACTCAATGCTGTTGCCTCAATGATTTTACGCCACTTGCCGACAGAGTTCCGAATCCCGCACCGGACAATTTTTACAGCCCAGAAAAGAGCGTAAAGCAAGTTTACTATATAAAACAGATTCACCCACCCGGAAATTGCCGCAATCACCAACAAAGCAACAATTGAAAAGTGGAAATAAAACTTTTTGCCGGGCTTTTTCATACCATATATTTTGGAAATATCAATGATAAATGGAGATCATTTCTCTTTGCCGTCACTTAAAGTTACCAGCTGAACATTTTTGAAGCCGGATTCCCGGATGGTTTTCATTACTTCAATAACTTCGCTGTAACTGCGGGAACCGTCGGCGCGCAGCAGCAGCGTTGCATCGGGGCTGGCGGCTTGCAGCGTTTTCAAAGTCACCAGCAGTTCTTTGGGCGTTATGGGCTGTTTTTCGTAGGTCAATATGCCGTCGCGGGTGATCGTGAGATTGCGGGTCACTTTTTCGGCATCGATCTTGTCGGCATTCATGGTCGGCGGCGTAACATCTATACCGTTTTCCATCAATGGCGTGGTGATCATAAAAACGATCAGCAGCATAAAGGTCAGGTCCAGCAGCGGCGTAATGTTGATTTCGTCCATAGCCTCCAGCTGTGAACGCATTTTTTTGCGTGCCATAACTTAAACCCTCATGGAGTTTGCCGGTTCATTATCGTTTTCGTTCATGTTGTTGAACGACATCTGCTGCGGCTCCTGATACTGTGGTGCAGCTGTCTGCGGCTGCAGTGGCTGCTGGTATTGCGCCGGAGCCGGGTTTTGCGGCACCGGCTGCTGATACTGTATGGGCTGTTGCTGGTAATTGTAACTTGCCGGACGGCTGAAGTTGTGCCCTGCCCCCGGAGCTGCTCCGGTATTTGGCTGGACATTGACCGGAATTTGAGCTGCCGGACGGTTGAATGCCGGGTGACCGGCAGCCGTTGCCGCTGCAGTTGCCGCTGCCGCAGTTTGAGTATCAGCCGGAGCGGCGGGTTTCTTTTCTCCGGACTCTTTTACTGCCAGCTGTTCAAGCTTGAGTCTTGCCATAAAAGACTCGCTGAAGTTATCCATGGAAACTGTGATCTTGCGGATCATATATGTCAGATAGTTGTACCCCACCAGAGAGGGGATCGCCACGATCAGCCCCGCCACCGTGGTCAGCAACGCCCCTGCCACCCCGGGAGCCAATGCCTGAATGTTGGCACTGCCCGCCGAAGCCACTCCGCAAAACGCGATCATCACGCCCCAGACAGTACCGAACAACCCCAGAAACGGAGCCAGACTCACCGAAGTTGCCAGCATACCGATACGTTCTTCGATCACAAAAATCTGGCTGGAGATCTCCCGCTCCATAGCCGTTTGCACCGCATCCAGCTGGGCCGGAGAGAGTTTGCGCGGCCCCCGGTTGTGGGCAACGGGTACACTGTTGCGGACTTCTTCGGCGGTCTGTCCGTAAAACTCCAGCAATTGTTCCATGCCGCTGATGTAAACTTTTGCCACCGGACAGGGGTTTTCCATGCCATCGCGCAAAACTGAATTCAAGCCGTGCTGATTATTGAAGGTGTTGGCAAAGCGTTCCGAAAGTTTTTGCGCCCGGAAGAGTGCCAACCCCTTTTCGATCATAATGAACCATGCGATCATGGAGCTTAAAAAGAGCAATACAACAATACCTTTGCCCATGCCGTCGGAGTTGGCAAAAGCGTACCACACCCCGGCATCGGCAAGCAGAACAGAATTGGTTATCAGCATAAAATTTTCTCCTTAATCCAAAGTACCTTTGGTGGAAAGCACTCCCTGGATCCTGGGATCGTAAGTGGTTGCCTGATCCAACGCCTTGGCAAAGCCTTTGAAAATCGCTTCCAGACAGTGATGTGCTTCGTTGCCTGCCAGCAATCTTATGTGCATATTAAGTCCGGCTTTACGCACAAAGCCTGAAAGAACTCGTGGAAAAGCTGCACATCGATATCGCCCACTTGAGCTGCGGGCATTTTTACATCGTACACCAGATAGGGTCTGCCGGAGAGGTCGAGGGCGATCTCCGCAAGAGCTTCATCCATAGGCAGCAGAAAACTGCCGTAACGGCGGATGCCCGCTTTGTCGCCCGCCGCTTGAGCAATGGCGCTGCCCAGCGCCAAACCCAGATCCTCCATACTGTGATGGTAATCGACATGGATATCGCCTTTTTCTTCGATCACAAGATCAAAAAAGCCGTGTTTGGCAAAAAGTTCCAGCATGTGGTCAAGAAATCCGATACCGGTATTGACAGCGGATTTTCCGGTGCCGTCGATATTGAAAGTAAGTTTGATCGCCGTTTCCCGGGTGGTACGTTCGACAGACGCCTGACGGAGCTTATTTTCCATGATTTTTTCTCCTGATGTTGATACAAAAAAACTCTTACAACAGTAATGTAATACCGCAAAAGAAAAATGCAATCATTATAAATAATAAATTCTGCGGTTTTATTGAGAGTTATGGGAATGTATGGGAGAGTATGGGAGAGTATGGGAGAGTATGGGAGAGTATGGGAGAGTATGGGAGTATTGTGTGTGGCGGCAGGCTTGTCCTCCGTAGCCTCCGGCGTAGGAGGATGCCGCCTTGCTCCGCATACGCGGGCAGCACGGTTGATGGCAACTTGGGAAGAATTAGGAAGGCTTGGGAGGAATTGGGAGTGATTGGGAAAATTGCCGCCCCAATAATGCGTGGGGAGCCATTATACAGCGTGTTGCTTACCGGAGCAGAGCGTCTACCGGCTGTAAACTCCCAAAATTTCTCAATCCTTCCCAAAACTTCCCAAATCTATCGCGCGGCAAACCCGGCTTCGTTACACTACGCCGCGGCAAGCAGGTGTTTGTCTTACAACTGCATGTGGTTTACTCCGGCTGCGGTTATTATTTTTAAGTGGCTTACACTTGCAGCCATAAACTTGCCGGAAACCACTCTTGACAATACTGAAAAATCATGGTAAAATATCGTTGAAATACGGAGGTTTTATATGAGTGTAAACAACAAATATCAGGCGATTTGCGATACAGTAAAAGACCGCATTGCCCGCAAGGTTTACACCCACCGTCTGCCGCCCCGGCGGGAACTTATGGAGGAGTTTCAAGTTTCCAGCCGCACATTGCACAAGGTTTTTCAGCAGCTTAAAATCAGCGGCATTATTGAACCAACACCCACCGGTACGCTGATTTGTGCAAATGCTTTTGACAAATCAGCTGACAAAGCAAGAATAGTGCTTATTACGCCCACGGCTCCGGAAAATCATGTTAATGACCGCATAACTCAAACCATTGCCGCTAATATTCTTAAATATGATTTTCTTGTGGATTGGCAAGTAGCTAAAAAAGAAAATGTTCTGGCAACTCTTAAAAAGTGTGATTTGACCGCCAAAGACAGCGTGATCTTTACCAACAGCACATTTTCCGTGGAAGCTGGTAATTACCTTAAAGCAAACAATATAAGTTTTGTTTCTGTCAACCGCCCCGCTATGGGCGTGGATATAAACTGGGTGGATTGGAACCACCTTGAGCTTTTTGATGATGTTACAGGCTATCTGGTCAACCGCGGAGCAAGATATCTGGCTTTTTTCGGTAGTGGCAGTTCGAGTGCCTCCGAAAGTGATTTCCGGAAATTGCCGGACAACCATTGGCAGATCGTGGAAGATTTTGAAGCAGCAAAAAAGAGTTACTTATTGTTTTACCACAAGATGCCGGAAAATGCCGGAGAATTATATTGCAATGTAAAAAAATATGTGGAATATCTGCTGACCTTAAAGCATCTGCCGGATGTTATCTGGTGCGGCTGCCGCAAGGCAAAGAGTGTAATTGCAGAAAATCTGCAACAGCACGGGATCGCTCCTGACAGAATACTGCTGATATATATGACGCACCAGTCCGATGAAGATGTCGGCAGTTTTGGTGCATACACTTTACGCTCGCTGGAAAAACTGGGTAACAAAGCGTGGGAACTTCTGATGTTCAGCAGATTGCACCCCAACGCACCGTGCCGGGGCATAAAACAGCATTGCGAGATTTTATTCAACAAATCATTAAAAAAGATAAAATTTGATCATAATAAATAAGTCAAGGAGGTTGATATGGACAGGATAAACAGGAAACATTTTACATTGATCGAACTTTTGGTTGTAATCGCCATTATCGCTATTTTAGCGGCAATGCTTTTACCGGCACTTTCTGCCGCCCGGGAACGGAGCAAACAAGCCAACTGTACCGGCAAGCTCAAGCAGATCGGGTTGGCGGTGCAGATGTATGCCGGAGATAACAAAGATGTTATCGCTTTCAGTTCGGGATCTAAACTCGGCAATGAAACATGTGCCCGCTGTGCTGACGGTACTGAATCGCAAATGAAACTTCTGGAGGGCGAATATTTCCCCGGCAACAGCAAATACGATATCAATTCCATTGAACGCGTTTACCGGTGTCCTTCAGATAATTCCAACTTTCAGATCATCAATCAGTCATCCGGCTCTGCTTACCCCAGTTACATGTCTTTGCACAGCGGCCCCATGCACAAAGGGGCAACTTCCTGGAACACCTGGAAAGGCAAATGGTGGAACTTCCAACGGGCACGGGAAGTGATCGGCACCAGCGACCCGGATGTATCCATTGCCATAGAATACACTTCTGCCATGTCCAGCGATCAGGGACGTGCCAAGCCTGCTGCCAACCACCCGGATTTCAGCGTGCGGGCCTGCCGTCTGGCGGGGGATGTGACCAGCCACATCATGACCGCAGCGTTGGATACGAAAATTACCAAGTTTGGTCAGATGACCGACTTTCTGGAAGAGGATAAAATCCGCAAGTGATTGTCAGTAAATAATATATATTATTAAAAACATAAAAAAGGAGAGTACTATGAAAAAACTTTTGTTGGCGGTTTTTGCTGCCGTAACTGCGTTGGGCGTGTCGGCAAGTGACTTGAAAGTCTATGCCAGCGGCCCTGCCCAAGTCGAAAAAACTGCCCCCGGGGTGTATAAATTCAGCGTCAAAGCCGGTAAAGGCTGGCCCCAGATCCGCATTGGCGTACCCCAAGGCACGGTTTGGCAAGATGCCAAAGTGGCTTTTACCTTTAAAAAGCTCTCCCCCGCAGGAAAAATCACCAGCGGGATCACTCTGGGATCGGTCAAGCCCGACAGCAATGCCATCAAAGGCGGCTATTTCAACAATATGCTTTCACCGGATAAGGCGGTAAATCTGAAATTTGCCGCATTGGGCAACAAACCCCCTGCCGAACTGCGTATTTCAGTAAAAAATCCGCAAAAAGATTATGTTTTTGAAATCAGCAACATCAAGTTTGAAACTGCTGCTGCCGCCGCTTCAGTTGCCGGAAAAAAGGCGAAGAAAACCCGCCTTAAACCCATTCCGCCGGTGATGTTCAAAGGCAAACCCTTCTTCCCGCTGGGGGCTTACGATACTTTTGAAGTTGGCAAAAACGGTCAGTTCGGCACTATGGATGATCGTTTTATCGAAGCCGGGGGCAACTTTACCGACTTTGGCTCTGTTTATCTGCCGCCGGAACACACCCCAATAAGCGGTTACAAAAAGGCGTATGCCACTCACGGGCAACCGGCAATTTTTGCGGCTTTGGACAAGATGAAAAACGATCCACGCTTCAAAGATGTGGCAATTCTGGTGGGTTTCAGTGCCAATCTGATGCTGGATGAATCCGGTGCGAAGGGCTTCGGCATGAACACTATGCTTTCTCCTGCCGTCGGCAAAGCTCTGGAACTGCGTAAAAAAGTTCTTGCCGAAGCCGCTAAAAAGCTGGCGACTTACCCCAATGTGATCGGTTACACTATGGATGAACCGGAAAACTGCGTTTGGAAGTATTACGAAAAAAATCTGAAGCACGACTGGGAAAAACGCCAGGATAAAGGTCTGTGCGAATATATGGTAAGCTGGCTCGGGTGGACTAAAGATGTGGTCAAAAAATATCACCCCAACGCCCAGATGATGCCTATTATCGCCTGGGGACCCAGCTATTCCAATACTACTGAACTCTATGATGTATTGATCGCCAATACTTATCCCCACAAACTTGCCGGTATGAAAGAGTTCGAGCCACCGTTGTACCGGGTTAACTACGATGCCGCCATGCAAGTAGCAGCCGTCCGTGCCGCCGGTAACGGCAAAAGTGCTATTTTCATGCCCCCCATGTACGATTTGCGGAAAGGGCATATCGGTTACACCATCAAAGAACAGCTTTATGTGATGTTTGCCCCCATTACCCGGGGCGTAATGGGCATCCACGGCTGGCGTTTGCAGCGGTGCAGCGATGAATACCGCAAATTCGTCATCTTCCCGGCGATGAAAGAAGTTCACAAACTTAAAGAGTATTTCCTCGGTGAATGGTATGATGAACTGGTTTCCAGTGACCGGGACAAAGCCACCGCAGACTATCTCAAACGCTTCAAAAACCGTGTCCGGGAAGTGGATGCCACCGAAGACGGCGTTTATCAGGAAGTGGGCGATATCGTGCCGGATGTAACTTACTGCTTGCGCAAGCACCGCACCGACGGCAGCTATCTATTGCTGGCGGTCAACAATATGCGTACCCCGGTAAAGGCAAATTTTGAAATAAATCTGCCCAAGCTGCCCCGCTTTATGATCGACAACATCGATCGCAACGACAAAGTGTGGTTAAAGGGCAACAAGGCCGTGATCAACTTTGAGCCGTTTGAGGTGCACGCCTACATATTGCGCCCATGAAACGCAAGCAAAAGCCCGGCAAATCTTGAGACCTTGACTGCACCGCCCATTCGGTCGAGTACCGGGGTACACTCCCTCGTGTGCGGCTTGCCAAAATCTCAACCTTTGCTCGGGCTTTTGCTTGCTGGCAGCGGTTTGTCGGACAGGTCGGACAGGTCGGACAGGTCGGACAGGTCGGACGAGTCTTGTCGCCGGTGGGCGGGGCAAGCCCGGCAAGACGGTTGATGGCAACAGAACGGAAAATAACGGTAAATAACGGTAAATAAACGGTGAAATATTGCCGGTTGTTACTGTTGGCGGCAATCTCCCATACATTCTCATATTTCCCCAGCCGCCATCTATACTATTGCCCGCGTATGCGGTAGTAGTGCAAGCGGGGTAACACGCTTATTTATGCAATGCCAGCAGCAATACTCCCAGCAGTATGAGCAGCAGGGCGGCAAACTTCTTTGCCAAATATTTTTCCCGGAAGATGAACGCTCCCAGGGCAAAACTTACTATGCAGTTGCTTCGCCGCACCAGCGAAATTATGGATATATGCACTTCCGGCAGACTTACGGCGTAAAAGTAGCAGAAATCGGCAGCTATAAGCAGTATCCCCGTAGCCGCCACGCTCCAATGCCAGTGAAATTTTTTGGCGTTATCTTTTTTGACCGCCGTACACACCAGATAGTTTGCCCCCAGCACCAATACCAAATTCACGGCAAAGTAAAACTGCACCACATTAGGATCTATGTGCAAAGTATTCAACAAATATTTATCGTAAATCGCCGATGCCGCCCCTAACAGAGTGCCCAATGCCAGAGCATGGATGCCTTTGTGGCGTTTGAAATCAATATTTTCCAGTTTTCCCGCCAGAGCAAAAATCAGATATCCACCAAAAATCAATATCATGGCGACTGCTTGCAGTAGCGTGGGGATCTCGCCATAGAAGATCAACCACATGATAAAGACCCACAAAGGTGCCGACGCCCGCACCGGCGAGGCTATGGAAATCGGCAATTCCCGCATAGCGTAATATACACACGCCCAGCTGAAGCCTACTAAAGCGGCTTTGGCGAAAATCAGCCACCACTCCAACGCTGTGCAATTTGCCGCCGCCGCGATCCTGTTGCTCAAAAAGAGTGCGATCACAAAAAATACGCTGCCGCACAAGTTGGAGTAAAAAAGCGTGGGTGCCACCGGGTTATCCAGCACCGCCCGTTTCTTGCAAATATCGTAAAAACCCAGCAGCAAAGAAGATGCCAGCGTGGGGATAAGAAAGTTTTCGATCACCATAAAATTCACCTCACTTGATTTTAATATAGCACAACAAATGCGTATTCCCAATGTAAAGGAGAGTTTTTCATGCCTTATATACTTGCAATCGTGTTGAATCGTGGTATATTTTATATGATAATACTTTTAAATATCAACATTTTACATAAAGGGATGAACTATGTTGCTCTTTTTAGCCGGTATCGCCGTGTTGATCGCGGGGTATTTTACTTACGGTAAACTTGTGGAAAAGGTTTTGGGGCCTGATGACCGGGAAACCCCGGCGGTCAAAAAACCTGACGGCGTGGACTTTGTGGTCTTGCCCCATTGGAAAAATATGCTGATCCAGCTTCTGAACATTGCCGGGGTGGGCCCGGTGATCGGGGTCATTTTGGGGATCAAATTCGGCTCCATTGTCTTTATCATTCTGCCCATCGGGAACCTGATTGCGGGAGCTACCCATGATATGATCGCCGGGATGATGTCTTTGCGGAAAGATGGAGCCAACCTCACTACGCTGGTTCAGGACAATCTGGGCAAAGTATATTACAACATCTTTTCGTGGTTCATGGTGGTATTGCTGCTGCTGGTGGTGGCGGTGTTTGTGAATATTCCTGCCAGTCTGGTCGACGCCATGACCAAGAGCGACTGCTTCTGGTACGCTGTGGTGGCGATCACCATATACTATGTGGCGGCAGCCATGTTCCCGGTGGATAAGATCATCGGGCGTATCTATCCGGTTTTCGGCGGTTTGCTGATCGTCAGTTCTATTGCCATTTTCGGAGCTTTGCTGATTGCCGGGATCAAGGATCCCTCCATTATGCAGGAAGGTTTTGCCTTTAAACTTGCCAAGTTTACTGCCGAAAAAAATCAGCCCATTCTGCCCATGCTTTTTGTAACTATTGCCTGCGGTATCATTTCCGGGTTCCACGCCACCCAGTCGCCCATTGTGGCACGCACCATGCTCACTGAACGGCAGGCGCGCAGTACCTTTTACGGCATGATGGTTGCCGAAGGTATCATCGGTATGATCTGGGCGGGTGCCGGTATGGCGATCTATAACATGTACCCCCATTACATGATGCTGGCCCCGGCTAAAGTGCTGGGCTATATAACTGAACACTTTCTCGGCAGCGTGGCGGGCAATATCACCATTGCCGGGGTGATCGTGCTGGCAATCACTTCCGGCGATACGGCTCTGCGCAGTACCCGTATGGCTTTGGCGGAAATGCTGCATATCGATCAGAAACCCGTCCGCAACCGTTTGATCCTCTGCTGCGTCATGCTGCTCCTGGTGGCGGTTTTGCTCTACTGGAGCAATAAAGATGCCAAGAGCTTCAATATCCTCTGGAACTATTTCTCGTGGGGCAATCAGGTTCTGGCGGTCACCACATTGCTGTCAGGGGCGGTTTACCTTGCTCAAAAAGGCTGGTGGCGGTTGATCGCTTTGGTTCCGGGGGCTTTCATGCTCTTTATCGTAGCTTGCTACATATTGTGGATATCGCCGGATCACGGCGGTCCTGCCGGATTTGGTCTGGAACTGAATACTGCTTATGTGCTGTCGGTGATCATTGCGGCGGCAACCTCGGTTGCGGTTTGGATCCACGGCGATAAACTGGCAAAAAAATAAGTTTTGAACTATGAAAAAATCTTCCGACAAACAACTCTTTTTTGACTTCGATGCTCCGGTAGCTGCCGCTCCGGTCAACGAAACGGTTGAAGCAAATCTTTCTGATTTGCTTGAAGCGGCTGAACCGGTGGAGCTTTCAGCTGAAAATGCGGCAACTCCGGATGCTGTTCCGGAGCCTGTGGTGGAAACGCTTCCGGAAACTCCTGCCGTTGAAGACAATCGCAAACTTGACCGCTTTGCTTTGCTGCAAGCTGCTTTGGCATATCTTGCCCAGAGCGGAGCGGCAGGAGCGGCATTGCAAGTGCCTTGCCGGTTGCGGAAGTTTCAGGCCGATGTGGCGGCGTATTACTCCTGCTACCGCAAAAGGATCAATCACCTGGAGCGGACTCTGGTGGTGGATGTTTATACTGATCGCAAACAGTGTCTGCCCGAAAGTGCCGGGCGGGGGGCAATGCTGGAAGAGTTGTCGGAGCTGCGGGAAAAGCGGACTGTTATGGAGCAGTCTATCCGCGTTGAAGAACCGGATCTGTGGGTGGAAGAAGAACTTTTTGATGAGTTCCGCACCTTTGATTACAGCCGCAGTACCAACAAAGAGTATCACAAACTCTGCCGCCGGATAAACTCTTTGCAGCAGAGTTTGTATAAGGGTACGCGTATGGAACAGCTTGCCCGTGCCTACGTGGCAGACTATCTGGTCATGGCAGTACCCGAAAATATGCTCTCCGAAAAAGAGATCCCCGACGGCTGGGGGCTGTGGTATATAATGCCCGATAAAAGCGTTAAAGTGGTGGTCAACCCCGCTTTGCAGGAGTGCAGCAGCGAAAGCCGCTTGCATTTGGTGCAGAACATCGGTCATGCGGCACTTAACTGCGTACTTTTTGCCAACGGGGTCAAGCTCAAAAGCAACAACAAAGTGCGGTTCACCCGCCCGCCGCGAGCCAGACGGAAGTAAAGGTCGATCAAGATTCAAGAAAAATAATGAGGTAAACTATGAGCAGTAAATTTTCTG
>JAFVQX010000065.1 GCA_017504585.1 Lentisphaeria bacterium | reverse complement strand
GGTTCGGGGGGTAAGCAATCCCCCCGTGACTGTGGTACTGCGGGCAAAAAACATTGTGTTAAAAATCTTTACTGCTTGACAATTTGCCTTTCCGGGGATATATTTACCAAACGCTATTCAAAGTCAGAACTTTTCCGGGAGAGTGTGTATGCTTAAAAATTTATTGGTATTGGTGACAGGTTTGGGATTGGCTGCATCGGGAGTAGCGGCTGCTGACCATAACGGTTTTGTTTATAAATACTCTTTTCCCAGTGTGCCGCCGCTGAAAATATCGCCTGCTCAGAAGATCAAACTTGACCAGCCGCAGAGTGTGGACGGTAAAAAAGTTTTTACCATCAGGCGCGAAAATGGAGCCAAAGGGCTTTGCGGTTACGGTTACTTTTATGATATGTTCCGCAAATATTCTGCTCCCGGTACTATGGTCATAAGCTGGCGCGATAAATTTACCGGCAATGTTGATTCACAAGGCCGCGTTGCCGTCCGTTATACGATGAAAAATTCTCCCCGGGGTTCGGCAGGCCAAGAGGGGCACTTCTTTACTCCCCGTACGGATTGGCAGCTCCGGAGTCAGGAATTCACTGTGCCGCCTGAAACTGCATCTTTTCAATTTATTTTCGGTTTTGACGGCAAAAAAGATTCGGCGATGAATATTGAAAATATCACCTTTGAATATGCGCCGGATAAGGTCAGACTTGTCAGCGGTACTCCGGGTAATGATTTGCCGCCGTCGCAGTGGAAACGTGCCGCGCAGCTCGATGGCTTTTTCTCACCCGGCAACGGTCAGCTTGCAGCGGCGCGTACCACGGTTAAACTGCTTTTTGATGACAGAAATCTCTATGTCGGATTCATTGCTGCTGAACCTCTGATGACACAAATCAAAGCCCGGGAAACTCTCCGGGACGGCAAGGTTTATGCTGATGATTGTGTGGAGTTTTATATATATGATCCCGTCAGCGATCTGGGCCGGCACTTTATGGTAAATTCGATCAATACCCAGTACGATGCTATGCTCAAACAAGCGCAGGCCGGTGACCCTTACCGCCGTCATCCCTGGGATGGCAAATGGTTCAGCCGCACCTGGAAAAATCCTGCCGGATGGGAAGCTGTCATTGCTGTACCGTGGCAGACTCTGGGCTTTGATAAGATACCGCAGGGGCAGTTGGCGATCAACTTTGCCCGTGAACGGGCTACGGTCAGCGAAATCAGCCAATGGAACATATTTTCAGGAGTATTTTCGGATGTCAACAACTATGCTCCAATAAGTTTCAAGAATAAATCAATCACCCGGTTCCGCAAGATAGAGCGTATAAACTATATTCCCCAACGTGAACGCAAGGTGTTCAGGGAGGTGCTGGGCCCCAACAGCCCCAAACACGATTGGCGCAGTTATATATGGGGCAACGGATATGAGTTGAACGGATACCCGAAAGCGGTGCAGAAAAAATATGATCTGGATACTTTTCTGCCATTTCAGAAAATGCTGCTGGAAAATTGGGCAAAGGCACGCCTTTCCGGGATGCACATATTTTCGCTGTGGGCCCCGCGGGTCACGCGCCTGACACTTGATGATTATCTGCAAATAAATAAGCGCACCCATATCCGGTTTCCGCTGACACCGTGGATCGACCACGCTCTGCTTGCCCGGCAGGGGGCAATGCCGCAAGGCGAGGTTGTCAAGGGCCGTATGAATGTCGACCCGATCCATCCGATGGCGGCATCACAGATGGAGCGGGGGATGATAATGATGCGCGATTTGATCAAAAAACAGCCCGAAGCTGCCAATCTGGTAATGTATATACAAGGTCTGGATGAACCTTGCAACCGGGTAAAGATGCTTTACAGCCGTACCTTCAACCCTGCCAGCCGGGAATGGCTGGACAAGTTTGAAAAAGAGTTGAAGGCAAATTACGGTTTCGGCAAATATGCACTTTTTGATGATTACGCGCCTGCCTCTGCCGCTGCTCCGTTTGAGCGCATAGCCTTTTGGCGTTGGTGGAATGACCGTCTGTATGAATATGTAAAGTATGTTACGGCGGCGGCGCGAAAGCATCTGCCCGGGATGGCTTATATGGTTTGGAACCGCAACACTTGCGCCGGTAATGATCAGATAGATGCTGCTCTGGCAGGGCGAACTGATTTTACCATCAGCTGCGACCCTTATCCCACCAGTGCCCGGGCGCAGTTTGGTATGGGACGCGCGCTCTACCATACCGGTTTTTCGGTAAAAATGCTGCGCGACCTTGCCCCGAAAGCGCAAATATCTATGTACGGACAGGCGTTCAACTATCATCAGGCAGTACCCAAACGCAACGAAGTGCGCGAATGGACCAGTCAGGCTTTGAAAAATGGATTGACCGAACTCAAATGGTATGGCGGCGGCGTTATCACCAGCGATTACAACCCGGAGCTTTACAATGAAGTGCTGGAAATCACCCGGCAGGTTTCGGAACTGCCGCCGGTCACTTTGCCCCGGGAAACACGGACTGCCATCTATTACAGCGATTATGACCGCTGGGGGCTGGATGACCGCGCCGTACACGCCTGTTACACCATTTACTCATTGCTGGCAGAGCACATCAACTGCAATTTCAGGTTTGTAAGCCGTAATCAGCTTGATTTGAGCAACATCAAATTGCTTTATATTCCGCGAATGCGCTTTACCGATCCTGATTTGACCCGCCAAATCACTGATTTTGTCCACAACGGCGGTACGGCAATGATATTGGACCCCGATTTTATGAAGTACAATATTGACGGTACTGCGGTGGCTGAACGGGATCAACTGCTGGGGTGCAAACTTATTCCCAAGGCCAATCCGGGCAGTTATCTTTTGTATAAAAACAAACGGATGGCACTTTCGGCGGTCAAGCATATAAAGTTGCAGGAAAGCAATAAAATCCACGCATTTGATTTTGCCGGACTTCCTGCTGATTGTGCCATCCTCTGCCGTTACAGCGACGGCAAGCCTGCCATTGTTGAGCGTAAGGTGGGCAAAGGCAAAGTGATCTTTTCTGCCGTAATGCCCTTTGGGGTTTCCGATGCGGCGATCCAGCCGGAGGCATGGAAAACATTGGTAATGGATCTGGCAAAAAGTGTCAACGAAAAGACCAATTTGGATGTGTGGTTCTTTGAACTGCCTGAGGTAACACCCAAGACTTTTAATGTTCAACCATTGAAATAAGCGCATTGCCGACCGGAAGATATTGGCTGGTGTAAAAATTTTTATACAAAAAATTAAGGTATATTGCAATTTGATTAGTCAACTTGCTAATTGAATTTTTTGTGATATATTATATTGCAGGAGGCAATTATGGAAATATCACAAGTTCTCAAGGCAATGAGTCACCCTATACGGTTGCAGATGGTGGAACTTCTGCTGCAAAAACGGATGTGTGTCCGCAGTCTGGCACGCCATTTTGAAGTAACAGAACCAACTATTTCGGTACATTTGAAGGCGCTGAAAAATGCCGGTCTCATCGTTGGCGAAAAGAAAAGTTACTATATGCATTATCGGGTCATCC
>JAFVQX010000064.1 GCA_017504585.1 Lentisphaeria bacterium | reverse complement strand
GACAAGTACCCCACACAACATGTCTGCGATCGACTTTGCGGATCAACCCGGCAACCGCCGCAATATATACCCACAGCAGATAAATCCCCCACAGAAGAACGATCCCCAGAAAAGAGAGAATTGCAGCAACACTCATCCCGAACGACAACCACAACACCACTGCCAGCAAAGTCAAAGGAATTATTGCCGACACGCCGCCAATAATAGCAAAAAGCAAAGCACTGCGGAAACTTTTACGCATAAAAAACTTATAAAAGAACCGTTTGACGCGGTAATTTTTCAATACAAAGTCTTTTTTCATAAACAAGCTCCACGATTATTGGAAAGATTGCCATACTCCGACAAATAAAAAGGACTATTGCAAAACCTCAACCTTTTGCAACAGCCTTTATTTTTTTCCGTTCAATCCTATAAAAAATCATTATTTCTTTATCAATATTCAAACATATATTGTCTTTTTCTCAAACGGGATGTTTGAGGAATAATTCCTGCAATATTGTTTTTGTGCGTCTTAACTTATCAAATTGTTCGATATAATAGACCATGCACATCCCAAGGGGAGATTGCATTCTCCCCTTGGACCCCCTTGCTCGGTTGGCAGCAATATCCAGTGCGAATTACTTGGCGACTTTTAATTAGAGCGGGCACGGCAGTGCCCTTAAGCAACTTTGCGTAGAACGCAAAGTTGTCCTCAAACGCCGGAAGGCTTCGCACAACTCCGGTCAGCTTCGCGGAACATTTCCGCTCGGTTTGCCGGAATTTATCCGGCAAACTGCCTTCCCATGCGTTCGCGGCTTGTCACGGCGTAATAACATGAAGGCGGAGGCTGACCGCCCTTCGCGGCGTGCCGCCGCGTGAGCTGTTGGCAAACAACATCAACAGTTTTGCAACAGCCCAATAGATATTCAGAACATATTACTGTTCGGCATTTTCTTCGCCGCAGCAACCGCAGCCGCAACCGCCGAAACGGTTGGCGCCCGGAGTACCCGGCAGCAGGTAAAGTATCAACATTATGATCCCGCCCACGAGCGGTATCAAACCCAGCAATATCCACCAGCCGGAACGGTCAGTATCGTGCAGACGCCGGACGCAGATCGCCAGACTGGGCAGAAAAACCGCCAGATTGTAAACTGTTATCAGAAATGCCAGCGCCGGAACCGCAAAAGCTATCCCGAACAAGATAACTCCGGCAATAAGATTGAACAAGATAAACATCCAGAATTGCGTGCGGTTGGCACGGCCCTGAAAATTGACGTAATTACGGAATGCGTCGATGTAATAATTCATATTATTTCCTTTGTTTTTTTCCCGGCACAACAACCGTTGCCGTGCCTGCCAAGCGTAAAATATACTGCCCGAATAAATTTTACAAATCCCGAAAGTGTTTTTTTTGTGATTTTTTGTGTTTTAAGCACAATAAGGTACTCTATTTGATAAAATTTTGCCTATTTACTTGCAAAAGCTTCTCCGGCATTGTATGTTATATGATTACGCACATGCGCACGCGCGCGTGTGTATTGCGTAACAAAATTTGAGTAATCAACTCCGAAAGGTTTATTATGGCATACAAATTTGACCCCATCGAGGAGATCATTGCCGAACTCCAACAGGGCAGAATGGTGATCGTTACTGACGACGAAAACCGGGAAAATGAAGGCGATTTGATCGCTGCGGCAAGTCTTTGCACCCCCGAAACCATCAACTTTATGGCTAAACACGCCCGGGGACTCATCTGTGCGGCAATCACCGAAGAACGGGCTTCCGAGCTGAAACTCAATGTCCCGATCAACATGGCGGACCCTTTCCGGACGGCTTTTTCCGAAAGTGTGGACTACAAATTCGGCACCACCACCGGTATCTCCGCCCATGACCGCGCCCGCACGGTGGAAGCGCTTATCGACCCGGCAACTGCTCCCGAAGATTTTATCAAACCCGGGCATCTCTTCCCGGTGGTGGCTCGCAAAGGCGGCGTTTTGCGGCGGGCGGGTCACACCGAAACGGCAGTCGATCTGATGCGCCTTGCCGGGCTTGCTCCGGCGGGGGTGATCTGCGAGATCATGAATGAAGATGGCACCATGGCGCGTCAGCCGGAATTGGATATAGTTCGGCAAAAATACAACCTCAAGTGGTGCACCGTGGCAGATTTGATCGCTTACCGCCGCAAGCACGAATGCCTCATTGAGCGTGGCGAAGTAGCTAAAATGCCCACTGCCTTCGGTGATTTTGCCATCAAGGCATACCGCAGCAAGGTGGATAATCTGGAACATGTGGCGCTGGTCTACGGCGATGTGGAAGGCAAAGAAAATGTGCTGGTGCGGGTTCACAGCGAGTGTCTTACCGGCGATGTCTTTGCCTCAAAACGCTGCGACTGCGGCGAACAGCTGCACAAGGCTCTGGCAATGATCGCTGAAAACGGTTCCGGCATATTGGTCTACATGCGTCAGGAAGGCCGGGGCATCGGTATTTTCAACAAGATCCACGCCTACAAATTGCAGGATCAGGGGTTGGATACGGTGGAAGCCAATGAAAAGCTGGGCTTCCCTGCCGACTTGCGGGACTACGGTATCGGTATGCAGATATTGCTGGATCTGGGGGTGAAGTCCATCCGGCTGCTGACCAACAACCCGCAGAAGATCGCCGGTATCTCCGGCTACGGTATAACCATTACCGAGCGGGTACCCATCGTGATACCGCCGGGCAAAGAGGATGCTTTTTATCTGGCAACCAAGCGTGACCGGATGGGTCACATGATTTGATTTTTCAATAAATTTTTACATAAGAGGCAATTTCAAAAGTCATTCAAAACAAAGGCAAAGAGCAAAACCACAGCACAGGATAAGGTAGTTTGAGGTGGCTACCTGACTTGTCCACCATAGCTTTATGCGACGGTGGAAAGGTAACCGCCGAAAACACTCCTTGTGCTGGG
>JAFVQX010000063.1 GCA_017504585.1 Lentisphaeria bacterium | reverse complement strand
ATAAAAAGTTATATGATCAACTTTTGTATTGGAACTTTTTTAAAACTTGAATGGCATTTATCTATTTTGCAACGCAAATAGATAAATGCCGGGAAAAGGTTTGGAAAAAAGGGGTGGAGTTTGAGGAGGGGAAAAAGGACCGATCCGGCAAAAGGTCCTTTTCTCCTCCTCAAGTACCGACCCTTATTGGGTACAGAGCTATATAAATAAGTAAAAGCATCACCCCGTTGCGGGATGATGCTTTGATTCTGTTTTGTTCAATGCAAAAACAGCACAAGTTTACCGGTGGGTTATTCGGCGTGTTTCAGAATAAAATCCGTCAGTTTTTTGGGATCATCCAAACCGTGGGGATGATGACCGTAAAACTTGTGATTTATCACGGTTAACTTTCCGCCGGCAGCCTTAAAGTTTTTGGCAAAAATATCAAAGTTGGTCTTGTTGGGCACCGTCTGATCTTCGCCATGACGGATAGCGATCACCGGTATTCCGGCTTTGGCGATGACCTTGCAGCTGTTGTTTGGAGCCATGGGGCTGTCAAGCAGTTCCTGCCCCTTGAGGTTGTAGGCTTTTTCATAAACCTTGCGAAAAGCGGGTTTGCTGGAATAAATAGTTGTTACCGGAGCATCCAGATAGATCGCTGATACCGTTTCCGGATACTCTGCTGCCCAACGGAGGGCATACAGTCCGCCAATACTCAAGCCGGAAAGTGCCGCCTTGGGAGCAAAGGAAAGTCCTTGCAGCATATCGTAAAATCTCCGGGCAATCTGGATACCTTCCGGATTCATCCTTGTATCGTGCAAATCAATGTAAACATAGTGATAACCTTTTTCCAGCAGCTGGAACGCCGGGGTGCGGCTGGTAAAAGCCGTAGGCCATTGCAAACACCAGAGCCAGGGCATCCCCGGAGCCGGTTTATCAGGTGCAGTAATAAAACATTTGCGGCCCTCAAAGGTGAAAGCATAGTGCTTGAAACCGTTCCACAAACGCGGTTCTACATTAGGGTATTTTATCGTCTGATCAGGGTTATCGCACTCTTTTTGAGCCTCTTGGGCTGACATTGAAGCAGTAAACAACTCGTCCCGCTTGGGGGTTTTTATTTCCGGATACGGCACAAATTTGAAACCGCTTTTTTTATCGCCAACAGTCATTAAGGGGTACGGCGGCACCGGGTATTCAGCACCGCGGCTGGTGACGCCGGTAAGCACATCGGGTTTTACACCTTTTTCCACCCAGTCGAACATAATATTATCAATATTTTTGAGTGTTTTGATCCCGCTGCCGGAAACATGGCTGCGGCCGGGCAATATGTAGTAAAGGAAATTTTCTTTAAGCTCATCCAATCCACCGGCAGCTTCTGAAGCACGCTGATAGTAATCCAACATGGGGAAATAGGGCACGATACCGTCTTCCGTACCGGAATAAACAATAAGTTTGCCGCCCCGCTTGCGGAACGCACTCAAATCCGGATTTTCAGCATTGAATATGGGACTCATGACCTTAAATACTTCTTCCAGATCTTTATCAATATCACACTTGGATACATCATATTCCGTACCGAAAAACATATCAAGCATTGCCAAACGGCTTGCCCCTATGTTGTGCAAATTAGTTCCGCCCATAGGTACAGAATTACCGGCGTAACGCTTGCCTATATAGACGGGACCAAAAAGTTTTTCAATGCGTTTTGCCATATCAGGCGTAATGGTTTTGTCCAGCTCCGCAGCGATCCGGGCAACTCCCCGGGCTGCTTCCGGAGTATAACGCGGGTCGGCAATGTATTTACCCCCAGTGTAAGCAGGACTCTTGCTGGCAAAGTATTTTAGAGCAGCTTTGCGTATTGTATTCAAATGTTTTGCATTAAACAACTTCTTACCATTTTCATCGTGAAGCGTCCGATAAACGTGTAAATGGTTTGCCAGGAAATAAAGCCGGGTGGAGGCTGGCACTACTGAAATTATACCGTCGTAATCTTCCGGAAATTTCTGGGCTTCGTGCAAGCCCTGCCCGCCACCGGTTGAGAGACCGAAAAAGTAGTTGTAATCAGATTTTCTGCCGTAATACAGTTTAATTATCTCTTTGGCGGTAACGGTCATAAGATGTGTGGAACGGAAACCGAAATCCTTCCAGACTTCCGGATTTTTATTCCGATGGCGGGAAAACCCCATATCGGTTATTGCTACAACGTTATTGTTTCCGGCAAGCTGCTGCGTAAACCCGGTAGAACCGGTAAGCTGTACCCAATTATAGAAATTGCCGGGGTAATTTTCAGGGAATCCGGTATTGCCGATCCCGATAAATCTGCCGCTCCAAACTTCAACCATCGGCAAAGCCACTCCACAGCGGATGTAACTATGCGGAGTAGGATTCAATACATAACGGATCAGCAGTAAATCAACATTATTGACCTTTACTTTTTCAATCGACTCAACTTTGCCTTGTCGGGCAAGATATTTTTTGATGGCAGCGAGCCGGATTTTTTCATCAGGTAATTTCTCCGGAAGCGGTGTTGAACTGCAGCCGCAAAGCATTGCGGTCAATATTGCCGAACTGATAAGTCTTTTCATAAAACAAACTCCTTTGTATGGTTGATTATTTGAAACTCTGACAATAATATAGCAAAAATACCGACTCTTTTCAAGAGGGTGGGCCATCAAAATAAACTCTAAAAAAACGGCAAGGTAAGGATGTTTTGTGTGCCATACAGTGCAGCAGAAAATGATTGCAGGCAATGATAAATACCGCTTTCGCGGGCAACCGGATAGATGGCGGCACTACGGACATATACGGACGATTACGGACTTTTACGGACAACCAGTGCCGCCGGTACCGTCGGCTGACAGTGATTGGTGAATTATCCGTATGTGTCCGTTGCCGTCCGTATGTGTCCGTTCAACCCAGCCAAGCCGCCGATGGCACAATAATAACTGTTGCCGGCAAACAGTTCCATAGGGTGTAAGCAGCCGCCAGTCCTCCTTGTTTAATTTTTGTTAAAATAATACCTATCATGCAATATTTCAAATCTTGAAGATATTTTTTTAATAACATTTTGAAAATAAAGAAAAAAGTTGTATGTTATATTTATGGAAAAATCAAAGAAAAAATCATATTTTATCCGCCGTTTGAAGCTCTTTTTCAAACGCAATTATGCAACTTTGATCGCTTTGCCGGTCATCTTGGCATTGGCTTATTATGCCTTGAAAGTCGAACCCGACACCTTAAAAATCACCCAATACACATTTTATCACGAAAAAGTTACGCCGGAGTTGGACGGTACAGTAATTGTCCTGATTGCAGATCTGCACGCAAATTTGCGCCGTAACGCATTGTGGCATAAAGTCACCGGCAGCCTGGAACTCCTGCCCGATAACATCATCATTCTGCAAGCCGGTGATTTGATCAACGGCAACGGCAGAGGGCTGAAAATCGATGCCGCGTTAGAAAAACTCAAGATGCTGAAAAACCCCGACCGCATCTACTCCATACCCGGCAATCACGAATACCGCTACCGTTACGGCGGTATCGAAGCCATCCGCCAAGCCTTCGGACAATACAATTTAACTTTATTGCAGGATAAAAGTTTGATTTTGACCACCTCCCAGGGGGGCAAATTCAATTTAGTGGGGCTGGATTTTATGCGCAACCCCCACCGGAGAATGGATGAAAAACGCACTGAAAAACTTTTCCGGGATGATATGCTCAATATTGTTTTGACTCACACTCCGGAAGATTTCCCATATCTCCCGACTCAAGCCCACCTGACTTTATCCGGGCACACCCACGGCGGACAAATCCATATACCTTTGCTGGGCAGCGTGATAAATCCCCCCGGCTACCCACGCAAATACAGTTACGGCAAAGTCGTCGAAAACAACAAAACCCTGCTTGTCACCTCCGGCTTGGGGTCAGCGTACACTCAAGCAAGATTTTGTATGCCGCCTGAAATCGTTTTTATTACGCTTAAAATGCCGAATAAAAAGTGATTTGCCGCTTGTAACTTTGCTTTACAGGGTTATATTATAAGGATATTTGTTTTTTAAACTATAAAGTCAAAGGTGAATACAGTGAATATTTTTGAAGAACTCAAAGCTCGCGGTTTTGTCTACCAGATGACCGACGAAGCAGCAATCGAAAAGCTTCTTGCTACCGGAAAAGTCGTTTTCTATTGCGGTTTTGACCCCACCGGCTCCAGCTTGCATGTCGGGCACCTTTTGCCGGTAATGGCAATGCGTATGCTCCAGAAAGCCGGGCATGTACCCACCGTTCTGGTGGGCGGTGCCACCGGTGCCATCGGCGACCCCTCCGGCAGATCCACTGCCCGCAACATGATCACTATGGAAGAAGTTGCATACAATGTGGAGTGTCTGAAAAGCCAGCTCTCGCGTTTCATCACGCTGGAAAACGGCGAAGCTAATTTTGTCAACAACTACGACTGGTTCGGCAAAATCAAGCTGCTGGACTTTTTGCGTGACATCGGCAGCCGTTTTTCGGTGAACCGTATGCTGGCACAGAAATCAGTGGAAAGCCGTTTGGAAAACGGGCTCTCGTTCCTCGAATTCAGCTACTCGCTGCTTCAGGGCTATGACTTCTATCACCTCAACAAAGAGTACAACTGCACGCTGGAGATCGGCGGTCAGGATCAGTGGGGCAACATGGTTGCCGGTACTGAACTTATCCGCAGAATGTACGAAGAAGAAAAAGAAGTCCATGTGCTGACCATTCCGCTGCTGATCAACCCCGCCACCGGGCAGAAGTTCGGCAAATCCATCGGCGGTACCAGCGTCTGGCTGGATGTGAACCGCACCAGTGTATTCGATTATTACCAGTTCTGGCGGAACTGCGACGATGCCATGCTGGGCGATCTGCTGAAAAAATTTGCCATCGAACTGCCGCTGGAAGAGTGTATTGCTCTGGCAGAGTGCGAAAATATCAACCGCGCCAAAGAGATCCTCGCTTTTGAAGCTACCAAGATGGCTCACGGCGAACAGGCGGCTAAAGAAGCCTTCCTCACCGCCGGCAGCCAGTTCGGTTTTGCCGATCCGGAACGGAAAGTTTTCACCACCAGTGCAGTCGGTTCCATTGAGTGCAAAGTCGAAACCAGCTATCCGGAGATCACATTGCCCGCAGATTTGCTGGAAGGCGACGGTTTGTGGATCGTTCAGCTGCTGGTCAAAAGCGAATTGTGCAAGACCAACAGCGACGCCCGCCGTTTGCTGCAAGGTAATGCAGTAAAGGTCAATGGCGAAAAAGTTGCGGATATGAACACTACTTACAAAACCGCCGATGTTCCGGAAAAAGAACTGCTGGTACAGAGCGGCAAAAAGAACTTCAAAAAAGTTATCTTTGCCTGATAAACCATAAAACTCAAAGGCTCTGTGAATTTCTTGCAGAGCCTTATTTATTATTCGCCGGAGTAAAAAACATGAGTGCTTTTGCAGAAACTCTTACCGATAAAGAACGGAAACGGGCACGGATCCACGCCTATTTTGCCTGCTACACCGGGTGTATATCCGAAGTGATGCTGGACAGCAGCGCCATTATTATTGTTTACTTGAGTATGCTGGGTGCCAACGATATGCTGGTGATGCTTTCCACCAGTTTTTCCGGCATATTAGGCATGCTGCTTTTGATTCCATACGCCTCGGTCATCAGCCATATCGGCATGAAAAAGGGTTCTTCCATAGCCTGTTTTATCGGCTGCAGCGGTTTTCTTTTAATGGCATTAGCACCCCTCTTCGGCAGGTTCCAACAATATGTGGCGATCATCGGGTGTCTGATCTATTGCGCCCAACGCAGTTTATACAGTGCGGCGTGGTATCCTATGCTGGATACTTTTTTGCGTCCCCAAGACCGGGGGAGTTTTTTCGGTACCATGCGGTACAGTTATATGATCGTTTCCGGTGTACTCTTTTATTTTGTGGGCAAACTTATGGGCAAAGAGCCGCCCATGCTGCTTATGCAAATAATTATCGGTATTGCCGGTATTCTGGTCATGGGCAGAATGTACTGCATGCTCCGCTTTCCGGACAACACCCTTGAGCGGACTGCCAAACTCAACTTGCGTAAATCGCTGGGTATATCTATGCGCAACGGGCCATTGGTGAGCTATTCGGTTTATGCCTGTTTGATTTCTATAGCCTACACCTCGCTGGTGCCGATTACTTTGCTTTATTTAAAAAACTATGTCAAACTCCCGGCCGGTCAGGTGCAGATATTTTCCACCATCGGCATAGCCGGCAGCATCACCGGATTTTTCTTTTACGGATATTTATTCAAAAAACTCAAGATAAAAAAGCTGGAATTTCTGGTGCACTTTATCTTTTTAACAGCATCGCTGCTGCTTTTCGGCTTGAATAAAAATATGCCGGGCTTTATCTGGCTGATCGGGACCGTCTACTTTTTCAGCTCCTACGCCGCCAGCACCTTTATGTGCAACAACTCTACTGAAATGCTTGCCCTCGCCAAGCCGGGCAATAAACCTATGGCAATGGCATTCCAGCAAACCTATATGAATATAGGTGTCTCCATCGGGCGAACCGGTACCGCTCTGATATTGGGAGCCAATCTGCTGGCACCGACCTGGGTCCTGAAAGGCGTAACTGTTTGCAACTATCAAACTTTGTTTTTGCTCTACGCCGTGATCGCTGCGGTATTGTTGATACTCTTCCCCACCCTTCCGGCAGTAGTCCCCAAGCACAAAGATTATTACGATCCGGTCAAATAAAATATCGTTACAAAAAACGGACAACACCTTTTGCTGTGCTGTCCGTTTTTTTCTGCAAGTATGATTTTTTCAGTTTTTTGAACAAAACTTATCCTTCAATTCTCTTACAAATACAAAACTATCCCATAAAAGCAGATAAATAAAATGAGAAAATGTAAAATTCAAGCAAGCTCCAATAAAAAATATTTTGGCAGAAACAGGAAACTTTTTATCCCACATAAAACCGCGTTTGGCTTGTTTATAGGTATTGTGCCACTCTTTTGCCGTATAATCAGGTATGCTTAATGCTATATATAAGGCATAACGGCGGCAAAAATTCATAGCATCCTGATATTTATCTTCCACAAAAATCCTGTCCAATATCGAAACAGCTTCCAGAAAATTTTTTCTGCTTTCCCGGGATACCATGTAATTGCCGACCATAGAATCCCGCCTTACCCGATAGTGATACATGCATTCATGCACTCCGGCAACGGTCCGGCAATGCCGCAGCATGGAAGATGTCCGGAGGATATCCTCGCCATAGCAAATATGCAGCGGACAAATTGCAGAGTGATCCACCTGGGCGATCTGCCGTTTGAATAACTTGTTCCATAAGTTCCAGGAAATCTTTCCTGAAAGCATATCATTGATAAATATATCGACATTTTCGGTGGTTCCGCCGCTGCGAACAATATTTTTTCTGCTGTTTTTGGCAAACTCGCGCTGAAAATCGCAATAAACCATATCAGCATTACCGGCAACTGCCGCCTGATACATTTTTTCATACATATCAGGCTCCACCCAATCATCAGAATCGCAATGTGCTACATACTCTCCACGGCAGCGCGCTATTGCCACGCTTCTGGCATTGACCAATCCTTTATGCTCCGGCAACTCGATAATAGAGATATTATTTTGTCTGCATGGATACTCGCTGATAATATTTTTCAGTATCTCAACACTTTTATCAGGCGTGGCATCATCAACAAAAATAAACTCCATATCTTCCAGAGTTTGCTCAAAAAGCGACCTTGCACATTGTTCAATATAGTGCTCAACCTTATATATTGGTATGCAAACCGAAATTTTTATATCCGGCGACATTCGCTTAAATACCCTCAAATATTCTCTGCTTTAGCAATGCAATCAATATTGCCGCAAAAATAAACAAAAAAGCACCCGGCTTTTGACCGGATGCTTTTCCTGCACAGTATAATTACTTGCGACGGATGCCCAGCTCGGCGCAAAGGCTGACGTAACGATCGTGATTTTCACGGGAGAGATACGCCAAAAGCTTTTTGCGACGGTTGACCAGCGCCAACAGACCGGTCTGGGTGCTGTAATCTTTACGATTGCGTTTCAGGTGTTCGGTCAAGTGCTGGATACGCGCAGTCATCAGTGCGATCTGAACTTCCGGGCTGCCGGTATCGCCATCTTTACGGGCGTACTTGGCAATGGTTTCTGCTTTGGGAGCCATGCTCATTTGTCCATTCCTTTCATGTTTCCATTATTTCGTTCCCCGGCAGCGGTCAAAAATGGTTGGACAAAACCACATTTGTTACCACCGGAAGCGTTTTTACGGAAAACGCATTGCATTAATATAACACCGATCGAGATTTTTTCAAATCCTGTAAATCACTTAATCAGAAAATTTTTGATGCCGTCAAAAATGATCTGCGCCGCCAGCGCCGCCAGCATCAAGCCGGTAACCTTGCTCAAGATCTGAATACCATTGCGTTTGAGCAAGCGCTCCAGCTGCTCTGCCATCAACAGCACCACCGCCAGCAGACAAATCGCACTGACGATCCCCAGGCTGATAACAGCCCGCAGCGTTATGGAGCCGCCATCCGCCCCCATCACCAGCAAAGCCCCGATAGTACCGGGCCCCACCGTCGTAGGCATAGCCAGCGGCACCACGGTAATATCCTGCGCATCATCTTCGGCAACTTTTTTGGCGTTACTGCCGGTGGGGCCATTGACCAGAGCTATTGCAGTAAGCAGCAGCACGATCCCGGCTCCAATACGGAATGCGTCGATCGTGATCCCCAGCACCATAAAGAGATATTCGCCAAACCAGTAGATCAAAAGCGTAATGGCAACCACTGCCATAGAAGTTTTTATTGCAGTTTTGCGCTTATGAGCCAGCGTGTAATTCGCCGTGTAGCTCAAAAACATGGACAACGCAAAAAACGGAGTCATCAAAAAGAAGACCTTGATGACCACAGCAATGTAAGTTGAAAGCATTTTTCCCTCCTGAAAAGTTTTTAGCTTTATATTAATTTACCATACTAAAGAAAATATTACAACCCCAAAAACAAAAAAATCTCCAGTTTTGAGCTGGAGTCATAATAAAACCAATGGTACGCGGCGTGGGACTTGAACCCACAAGCCTTGCGGCGCCGGGACCTAAACCCGGTGCGTTTGCCAATTTCGCCAGCCGCGCATCACATCAAAATTTAGCACAAAAAATGGAAAAAACAAATTTTCCAATCTTCAAAATTTGCAATATTGCATTAAGGTATTATAGTATTAAGCATTTTCAAGCCAATGTAGCTCAGTCGGTAGAGCAATTCACTCGTAATGAATAGGTCATCGGTTCGATTCCGATCATTGGCTCCATTTCTTTTTAAACTACACCGTGAGAATTGCTCTGATATAAATCTACCAATGCCAGTTAAAATAAATTTTACTGTCATTTGCAGCTTTATATCGCCGCTGTGCTGATTGGCTTAAGCAAGCCAATCGCAATTCTCACTGCAAGGGGTTGCCGCAGACTTCGCTGCGGCTACCTCTTTACTCGTCCGCAAAACACGACCTGTGCTCACGATATTTCGCAAAAACTGCTTGCTGCATCAATAGCTTTGGACTGTTAAAATAAATTTTATGGTTTTCTTGAAAAAACAGCGTGTTTTTTATAAAATATGGTTTTTTATTCACTAATTAGAAAGCGCTAACTTGTAAAAATATAAAATGCTGTTATATTTATATTGTTTAAACAACATATCTCAACGGGATGGGATATGAAATCGCCTTCAGGACATAAGTCCAAACAACAAGGAGAATTCAATATGAATCCATGGATTCAGAGAAGCTGCGCGGCATTGCTTGCTGCGGGAGCTGTCGCGCTGCCAATGGCGGCACACGCCGGTGATAAAGTCCAAAAGATCACCTTTGTTGAAGACGATGCTCAAAAATTTATGGCATCAAAAGTCTATGTGCTCAAACACACTAAAGCTGCGGATATTGCCCCTTTCATCCGCAATGCAGTAGTGCGTTACGCACCGGAATCAACAGTTTCTTCGGTGGAAGATGCTGCGCGCAACCGCCAGATCATCATTGTATCCACCGGCGTAAACTACATGGGGCATTTGGATAAACTGGTGGCTGCACTCGACCGCAACGCCAAGTTTGACAAATACTCCAACATTACCGGCAACGGTATTGCCGTGGGCATCTATCAGCCCACCTATCGTGCGACTCAAAGCATGTACGATGTGATCACCGCCGGCGAAGTCTTCAGCGGCTTTGAGGACAGCAGCTTCAAGTTCGATAAAGCCCGCAATATGTATTACTTCAAAGATACCCCCGCTACGGTCGATGATATCAAAACCAAACTTTCCTGGCTGGATAAACCCGTACCCCAGACCCGCATCGAACTGGCGGTCTACGAAGTCCGCGACAGCGATCTGCAGGATGTGGGTATCGACTACCTGGCTTGGAAAAACGGTCCCGGCATGAACCTGTTCAGCGTCGGCTACGAAGCATTGAATGTCCGCGCCGCCGAACAGATCCTTTCGCTGGTTGCCGAACGCGGTTTGGAGCTGGCCGGCACCGCAACTTACGGTTTTGGCGGATTTTACACCGCCCCCGCCTTTGATATGAGCTTTATCAGGATGCTCCAGCAGAATGGCAAAGCTACTATCAGCAGCACCGCAAGCATCGTGCTTTCCAATACTGTCAACGCAGACAGTCCGTTCAAGGTAAGCTTTGCTCCGCAGTTCCAGAAACTCACCAAAAATTCCGATCATGCCTCCAGCGTGGATATTGCCGGCGAAGCCGATCTGACTGCCGAATTCTTCAAGCCGGTGATCACTGCCGGCAAAAACGGCAGCGTCAGCTTTGATTGCCTGATCGCAAACAAAAACGTCGTGGAACGCAACAACATGGGCGCCGAGATCGTCGAAAGCGAAAGCGTGGAAACCAGCGTTACCCTGCCCTTCAACGAAGAACGCATCGTGGCGGTCTGGAACCGCACCAGCGAAGTCGAACAGACCGTTGGCGTGCCGTTTTTGTGTGAACTGCCGATCCTGAAATACATTTTCGGCACCACCACCAAAAATCAGGAAGTCACCCGCTGTATCGTTACTGCCCGCGCCGTACCTGTGGTTTACAACGAAAACCTCGCCCCCGGTGCTCTGGCTGAATTCGACACAATTTGCAAAAAATAACCCTGAAGGCATAGCAATATCATGAAAAATCATACTGTTTTAGCTTGCGCTGCAAGCATCTTTGCCGGAGTGAGTGCTTTTGCCGGCGGACCTAATGCGGCATACGCTCCCAGCAGCGTCGATGCCCGGCTTAATGTGACGGTCAAAGAAGGCACCGATGTCGTGCATTTTGTCCGCGACGACGCCACCCCCAATGTTATTACCAAAGCTTACGAGATCAAACATGTCGACCCCTACGAACTGCGCAACTATCTGCGCGGCATCGTGCAGACCCGCCGGGTCAACGACAAGCTGACCAATGTGGAAGCGGTCAAATACTCTGACGGCAGCGCACTGGTACTGATCTCTGCCGAAGATTACCGCTTTGATGACACCCCCACCGCTCAAGGTTTTGACAGCATCGTAAAAGAGCTGGATAAACCCAAACTGGTGGCAAGTTCCGGTCGCAAGACCTATGTTTATTCGCCCAAATACCGTTCTTCGGCAGAAATTATGGCAATGGTCAACGCCATTGGTACTTTCGGCAAAGATGTTGTCATGGGCAATCTGGGCGGAACCGATGTAACGGTCAATGATCCGGGGTTGAATTTGATTTTCTTCAACACTGCACCTTTTTCGCGCAAGACCATTATGGATGTGCTGGCTGAATACGACAAGCCCTACCCCGAAGTCCGCGCCAAAGTCACGGTGTATGAATTGAGTGCCGAAAACGACACCAAACTCGGATTGGATTTCCAGGCTTGGAAAAACAACGACGGTATCGATCTCTTTAATGCCGGCGGCAGATTTTCCCGCAACTACAGCAACCAGACCATTTCGCTGGCTTCCGGCGCCAAATGGAACGATGCAACTTACTTCAACTTCAATCCCAAATGGAACACCAAATATCTTGACTTCCTGACCAGCAAAGGCAAAGCCAAGGTGGTGCTGACCAGCGAATTGAACTTGCGCAATCAGGAAGTCGGCATACTGGAAAAGACCACCCAGGTATTCGTTGCTCACCCCAGCGAAATCAATACAGAAAATGATAAGATCTACAATCAAAATCCTGATCTGGCTGAAACCTACGGCATCTCTCCCGACCGTATCAAAGCCTATGCATATAACTATGCAGTGATCCCGGCTCCGCCAGAAGTTTTGGGTAAAGACTTCCACGGTCAGGATGTTGTTTTGGTGTATACTGCCCCTGCCAACATTATGATCATGCGTATAGGCGAAGGGCTTAACAGCAAATATATTGCCTATGCAGCAAAGAATTCGACAGATCATTTTGCCAACGCTGCCGGTGCAAATCTTGGCAAAAAAGTTGAGCTGAAATCTTTGTATGTTGATTTTACCGCAAACGCAAACAGACTCTTTTTGGGCACCAAACGCGGCAAACAAGTCAACGTGATTCCGGGCATGGTGGATTTTGGTTTCAAACTTTCACTGAAACCCTCGATCAATACCAAAGCTACCAAGCTGGAGGTTGCGATCAAGAACTCCAGTTTGGTCGGCTACACCTCCGACGGGATGCCCCGCGTTCAGGAAGACAGCGAACTTACAAACGAATTCATGATTTCCAACGAAGGCACCAAGCTGGTAATCGGCGGCTTGGAAAAACGCAGCGTAATGCGT
>JAFVQX010000062.1 GCA_017504585.1 Lentisphaeria bacterium | reverse complement strand
CCTTTCGGGGAATAATGCACGAGGAGATAAGTTTTTATGGCTAAGAAAAGTCTTATTGTCAAGAGCGAACGGCCCAACAAGTTCAAAGTCCGGGAATACACCCGCTGCAAGAACTGCGGTCGTCCCCGTGCTTACATTGGCAAATTCCAGCTCTGCCGTATTTGTTTCCGCGAATTGGCCTCTACCGGCCGTATTCCGGGTGTAACCAAGGCCAGCTGGTAAGAAAGGAACACGCAAAATGAGTATGCAAGATCCTATTGCCGATATGCTTACGCGGGTGCGCAACGCCGGCGCAGCAGGGC
This sequence comes from Lentisphaeria bacterium, assembly GCA_017504585.1. Taxonomy (GTDB): domain Bacteria; phylum Verrucomicrobiota; class Lentisphaeria; order Victivallales; family Victivallaceae; genus SIG78. Next base: position 21,600 of record JAFVQX010000062.1, on the reverse strand, counting down.
TTAAGAAAATCGAAATGCCCAGTTCCAAAGAGAAGGCAGCAATTGCCGCCGTGCTCAAGGAAGAGGGTTACATCAGTGACTTTGCGGTTCTCGAAGATGGAGCCAAACGCATCCTGACTGTTGCTCTGAAATATTATCAGGGTCAGCCGGTGATCGAAGGCATCCAGCGGGTCAGCAAGCCGTCCTGCCGTATTCACTGCACTTGCAAGGAAATTCCGAAAGTGCGCGGCGGACTGGGTACAGTCGTTTTGAGCACCCCCAATGGTATCTTGAGCGGCCGCAAGGCCAAAGAGACCAACTGCGGTGGTGAAGTACTGCTGTACGTCTGGTAATTTAAGCAGAAGGGCTAATACAATGTCTCGAATTGGTAAAAAACCTGTTGCCATTCCGGCTGGAGTCAAGGTGTCGGTCAAAGACGGCGTCGTGACAGCTGAAGGCAAAGAGAAGTTGACCCTGGCGCTGCCGAGACTGGTGGATGTCGAAGTGACTGATACCGAAGTCATCGTCAAGCAGCAGAAGGAAACGTTGGATTCCAGTGCAATGCAGGGTTTGACCCGTGCGCTGATCCAGAATATGGTCACCGGGCTTTCTGTCGGTTTCAAGAAGGAACTGCAGATCATCGGTGTGGGTTACAAAGCGCAGGTGCAGGGCAGCAAGCTCGTGTTGAACCTGGGTTACTCGCACACGATCGAATACATGATCCCCAAAGGTCTGACGATCGCCATGGGTGAAAATAACACCATTATCATCACCGGTGCGGATAAGCAGATGGTTGGCCAGGCGGCCGCCACGATCCGCGGTTACCGTCCGCCCGAACCCTACAAGGGCAAGGGTATTCGTTATGTGGATGAACACGTGACGATCAAGGAAGGTAAAACGGTCGGTTAATTCTTAAAATTCAAGGTAAAAAATTTATCATGGCTAATTGTGATAATAAAGCTAGACGCGCGAAGCGCCACATGCGTATCCGCAAAAAGATTTCGGGTACAGCTGAACGTCCGCGTTTTTGTGTCAGTGTTACTGCCAACAACATCTACTGCCAGTTCATCGACGATGTAGCGGGCAAAACTTTGGCGGCGACCTCGACGCTGGATGCCACTTTCAAGGCGGAAAATGGCAAACCGAACATGGCTGGTGCAGCTCTGCTCGGCAAGATGGCGGCGGAAAAAGCAAAGTCGGCCAACATTACCGAAGTTGTTTTCGACCGTTCCGGTTTTCAATACCACGGCCGGGTGAAGGCGATTGCCGAAGCCGCCCGTGAAAACGGACTCAAGTTCTAAGAAAGGGCTTTGCAAAAATGGCTAAACGTGAAAATTTCAAGGCCGAAGATCGTGTGCAGAGCGAATTCGAAGAGAGCATCATTTGCATCAACCGCAGTGCCAAAGTTGTGAAGGGCGGTAAGAACTTCAGTTTTGGTGCGCTGGTTGTAGTCGGCAACCGCAACGGCCGCATTGGTTATGGCTACGGCAAAGCCAATGAAGTGTCTGATGCTATCCGCAAGGGTGGCGAAGCAGCCCGCAAGAACATCATGGATGTCAAACTTGTCGGCACCACTCTGCCGCACCCGATCGAAGTTCGTTTCGGCGGTGCGCAGGTTCTGATGCGTCCCGCATCCAGCGGCACCGGTTTGATCGCCGGTGGTGCGATGCGTGCGATTCTGGAACTTGCCGGTGTGCAGGACGTGTTGGCCAAGAGTCTTGGCGCAGCCAACTCTGCCAACGTGGCAAAAGCCACCTTCAAGGCTCTCCAGAGTCTTGCGACCAAAGAGGATGTGCTTGCTAAACGCGGCATTGATACTCTGTAAGCAAAACAATACCTGTCCTGTAATTTGAGATTGCAGGACAGGATCGTTGAACACTTTCTGTCGATTAAGAGTGAAAGCGAGGCAGACTGTGTTAATAAAAATTTACGCTGACACAATTCAGGTAAAGTAAAATGAGATTGCATGAAGTAACTACTACTCCGGGTTCTGTCAAGGGCCGCAAACGCGTTGGCCGCGGTGACAGTTCCGGCATGGGTAAAACCGCCTGCCGTGGTGAAAAGGGTCAGAAATCCCGTACCGGTGCAGTGATCCGTCCCTTCTTTGAAGGGGGCCAGATCCCGCTGTTCCGCCGTTTGCCGAAACGCGGTTTCAACAGCGCTGACCACAAGGTCTTCCAGCTGGTGAACCTGTCGGTATTGGAAGCAAACTTCAACGCCGGCGAAACCGTGGACGTTGCAAGCTTGCGTGCCAAGAGCCTCTTGAGCAAAAAAGAAATGCCCCTGAAGGTTCTGGCTGATGGCGACATCACCAAGGCTTTGACCGTCAAAGCGGTGAAATTCTCCGCTGCGGCGCGTGCCAAGATCGAAGCTGCCGGCGGCAGCTGCATCGAGGAGTAAGCCTTTTTTTCAGCGATCCGGGATTTATCCCGGGTCGTTTCGTATAGGGTCCTGATGGACGTTATACGAAACGACCCGAGTTTTTCGGTCAAAAAGTTGGATAAGGCACTTGCAAACAGCTTGTTTGGGTGCTATATTCCTTTTTTATGAAATAATTAAAAATAATATATATAACAAGGAAAAACTGCAATGTTGAAAGCATTTTGGAACGTTCTTAAAGTAAAAGAATTGCGTAGTCGTTTGCTCTTTACCGCCGGCATTATCGTGCTGGTGCGTCTGGCGGACAATATTCCGTGCCCCGGTGTGAACTCGGTGGCGCTGAAGAATTATCTGACCCAATTTCAGGGCAATGGCGGCGCTTCCGGCGGCATTATGGATATGCTTGATATCTTTTCCGGTGGTGCATTGCAGCAGTTTGCCCTTGGCGTGCTGGGGATCATGCCCTACATTACCGCATCGATCATCATCCAGCTGCTGACCCCGGTGGTTCCGGCTTTGGAAAAGATCTCCCGCGATGGCGAAAGCGGTCGCGCCAAGATCAGTCAGTACACCCGCTATCTGACCGTGCTGGTCTGTCTGGTTCAGGGGGTGCTGGCGGCGATGGCGATGATCAATCCTGCCAAACTCTTCGGACAGATGCCCGGCGAACCGCTGTTCTGGGGCAATCCCGGCGTTTTTATGATCATGACGGTGCTGGTGCTGACCTGTACGACTATGATTTTCATGTGGCTTGGTGAACAGGTTACTGAACGGGGTATCGGTAATGGGGTGTCCATCATTATTACGATCAATATCATCTCCAAAGTGCCGTCGGCAGTTATCCAGCTGGTGCAGATGGCGACCAGTCAGAGTACCGGTTCGGCGAGTTTCAAGCCGGTGCATCTGCTGATTCTTCTGATCGTGTTTGCAGCGGTGACTGCTGCAACGATCATGCTTTGCCAGGGTATGCGCCGGGTGCCGGTGCAGATGGCGCGCAAGAGCATCGGCAATCAGGTGCAGGGCGGTGCGACATATCTGCCTTTGAAGGTGAACTTTGCCGGGGTCATGCCCATCATTTTTGCCGGTGCGATCATGATGATCCCCCGTCCGATTTTTGAATATTTCAACTGGACCACGCTGGCAAGCTGGTTCAACTATGATGCTGCCGGGTACCTTATTACCTACGGTTTGCTCATTATGGCGTTCAACTTCTTCTGGGTCGCCACCCAGTTCAATCCGCTGCAGATCTCGGAAAATCTGAAACGTGAAAGCGGCTACATCCCCGGCATCCGCCCCGGACAGCCCACCGCTGACTTCCTTGATACCACCATGACCCGCGTGACCTTTGGTGGCGCAGTCTTCCTGATGGCGTTGAGTTTGTTCCCCATGCTGCTTGCCAACAGCTTGCACATACCGTTCCTGGTGGCGTCGCTCTTTGGCGGTACCAGCTTGCTGATCATGGTGGGGGTGACTCTCGATACCATGAGCCAGCTGGAATCTCACCTGACTATGCGCAATTACGAAGGGTTTTTGCGTAAAGGCAGACTCCACGGCAGAAGCGGTTTCTGACGCTGACGGTTTTTATCAAAGCTGCTGCAAGAAAATCTTGCAGCAGCTTTTTTTGTGTGGGAGGTATTGGGAAGTATTGGGAGGTATTGCCGCTTTACCGGAGCGACATTGTGTGTATGCGGCAGGTGCCGCCACCCGGTGCAACAGTGTGCACGGGCGGCTGTTGGACAGGGCGGACAGGTCGGACGGGTATTGCCGCTTTACCGGAGCGGCATTGTGTGTATGCGGCAGGTGCCGCCACCCGGTGCAACCGTGTGCGCGGGCGGCTGTTGGACAGGTCAGACGGGTATTGCCGCTTTACTGCTGCCATAGTGAGGGGCAATACCTTGCTAAAAAAAATTCGGGGCTGTGCGATTTTCTTTTACCGCACAGCCCCGTAGATTCGAAAATGAGTTTTCAGTTATCCAGATAGATCCAATGTTTTTTGGGCAGCGCATAGCCGTATTTTGTGGCGTTGCCATAGTTGGCTTCGGCTTTGGCACTGAATACGCTGCCGGTAACGGTCACGAAGTTCGCCATGCCGTTGTGCCGGGTGTTGGAAACATTCTTGTTGGAGCCTTTCCCCAGCCAGAAATTGGATAGTGTTGAGTCAGCATCAGCAAACATTGCCACATCCTCCGGAGTTTTGGCAAAAGCGTCGGTATTTGTTTTTTCGGTGGAAGCCAGCACATTTTCCAGACCTCGCATGGTTTGAATAGTGGCGTTCCAGCTCAATCGCCAGGTATAAACATAGTTGAACGACGCACTCATAGTATCGCCCTCGCTGGCACCGGAGGGGCAGACAAAATACTGAAACTTTTGATCTCTCAACCAACTTAAATCGTCTTTGTAAAACTTGAAACTGCCGTTGCTTTTCAATTCAGCAAAATACGATGCCAGCAAATTCAACCCATGATATGCCCCAACCGGACATTTTTTCGATTGGGGGTCAGCATTGTTTGAAGGCAAAAAATAGCCTTGGTTATCGTCCTGATACATGGCTGCCCCCAAGTAAATCTGCTTGAGATTACCGGTACAGCTGGCGGCTCTCGCCCGCTCCCGGGCTGCTGACAAGGCGGGCAGCAGCATCGCCGCAAGTATGGCTATAATGGCAATTACTACTAAAAGTTCGATTAACGTAAAGCCGAAGCCCATGGGCTTCCTGTGGGATTTCCCACAGGAAATAGTGTCATTGTAGTATTTCATCATTTCCCTTTCGTTACTTGATTATTTTCTTGAGCTTGATCGTGGGCTTAACTTCCGGCAGCAGGAAATCCCAAATTGCCAGATCGGTTTTTTCGCCGACGGCTCTGGCATTTGCGGCAAAGAAGTTATTCCACGCTTGCGGAGTAAGTGCCAATTCCGAACCGGCAAAGGGCTGGATGGCAAAGTAAATGACTTTGCCCTTGCCGACCTTGCGTTCCACCGCAGCGGGAGTTTTATCGGCGTAAGTCATAAGTACTTTGCCGCCGGAGATTTCCGGCATAACAAAACTTTCGTAGAACGAGCCTTTGGGCGGAATGGTGTTGGCAACGGCACTGACATTCAACACTTTGCCCTGATAAGTAAGATTGCAGCTTTTCAGGGGTTTGATTTTATCGGGCACATTGCAGCCCACCAGTTTTGCCCGAACTTTGTTAAGTGTTCCATCAATATTATACATCATAAATTTGGGGTCAAAGACCACCATGATCCCCCCATTTTCCACCCATTTGAGGAGTTCTGCAGAAATTTCCGGCGTGGTGTAATTCATCACCGGCACATACAAAAGTTTGTAGTCAGCCAGCTTGACTTGACCTTTGCTGACTGTGGTATCGGAAATTATGCGGAAATTGCTCTTAACTCCTTCGCCCAGCAGCGTGTAAACGCTGTAAAGAGCGTGCTGGGCAAAATCATTCTTCGCCCATTTATCGAAGTTGGAGTACCAGACCAGAGTTTTGGTGCTTTCGGGCAGCACAAGTTTATCCATATTTTTGACCTGTTTGGAAATTTCCAGCATGTAGGCGTAATCGTCAAAAATCTCCCACGGGGCACCGCCGCAGTACCAGAAGAGGTGGCTGGCACCGTTTTTCAACGCCTGACTTGCCCATTCACGCATATCGTGTTTGTCGCCGTGGCGGCCGTGGTAGATAAAGCATTGGGGCATGGTGATGATCCGGCTGTTGTAAGCAAGGTCGTGCAGAACTTTGGTGGAAAAACCGGTGTGATAGATCGCCCGTGCCATGCTGTAAGAAGCCGCCGTGCTGGTGGGGTAGGGGTCGCAGGCGATATTTTCGGCAAGGTCGCTCAAATTGGCTATATCCACAATGGACTGACCGGAAACATTATTGTCGGTCATCAGATGATAAGGTGTATTGGGGACTGCCGTTTTGAAAGTATCCTGAAAAAGTTTCAGCGAAGTACGCAATTCGTTGTTCCAATAGCGGTAAAATGCAATGCGGCTGAAGGGCAGATCCTTTTCGGCAATATTACCGGCAAAAGGACTGCCGAATTTGCCGAAGCCGTAGTTTTTGCGGATGTCGGCATCGACTTTTGCCAGAAATTCCGCACCGTGTTTGTTCACTGCCGGGTCGTAGTAATTGTGATAATTGTTGCTGGGTTCGTCCGGGCCCATACCCAGTTTTACAGTTTGCTTCATAAGTTTGCCGTAACGGCCTGCGGCAAAACCTTTGATAAAATCACAGGCGGCTTTGCGGAATTCCGGATCGGTTATGCTTACAGCATGGCTGCTGTAAGGCGTAATAAGTAAAGCTCCGTTTTTGCGGGCAGTTCTGCCGTGATCGCTGTTGTGAGTAAAAAACGGTACTTTAACATTGTAGGTTTTGACCTGATTTTCAAACAGTTCCCTGCCGCCGGTCAATGCCCAGGGCCATGCTCTGCCGCCGATACCGGCCTCGCCCCAGCCCCGGTAAAGCTCTTTGAGCCACGCATTAAAGACTTCATCGCTGGTGCGGGCCATTACTGCTTTCGGGAAATCTCCGCGGCTGGCACCATGAGTCCACACATCCAGTTCATAGTTGCCGGGAGTGCCTTTTTTCAGCAAAGTCTGGAACTTGGCACCGGGGCGTTTTACGGCAAATTTTACATTTTCCATATTCCGCTTACGGGTCAAAACCACCGAATTTACACTGCTGGAAATGGTTCCCCAGTTAGCAATATCGAGGAATTTGCCTTTGTAGGAGTTAAAGGTGCTGTTTTCCCGGTTGGATTTATTTTCTCTTGTAAGGTTGAACCGCAGTTCGTAAGGCTTGTTGCCATCAATGCCGATAGCGGTGTAGGGTATGTAAAATACGCTCATCCAGCCGTAGTCGGTTACAGCGGTGCGGGTTTTGAAGCTGCTGTTCCAGTCGCCCCGGAAACGCCACGGATCGCCGGGTACCCGCTGATAAAGTTCGCCATCCAACTGGGTATTACCGGAATTTACCGCAAACTGCCACCCCTGCTGACGCTTTTCGTCGAAGAGAAAAACGGTGTTGCAATCGTCGTTCCAGACCGCACCGTCACGATCTTTGACATTGGCAACCGGCTTGGCGGCAGAATCATTGCGGAAAACAAAGTAAAGTCCGCTGCGGTCAGCCGCCAGCTGGATAGCAGTATTTTCTTCGGCAAGTTTGCCCTGCACATAGAATCCGTAACGCAAATGGCGGGCGTTCCAGATATTTTTTTCTATATCAGCAGAAAAATCCATCTTTTTCAGCACCGGCACTTTCAATGTATCGGGCATAAAAGATACTCCCACATCGTCCAGCAATATCGTAGCGGGTTTTCCGGTAAAGCTGAAAAGATACTGAACCCCGGCGGTTTCTTGGGGTACATCAAAAAGCTGTTGGTAAGTCTGGTATTTATCTGCCTTGTTCATCGGTACAACCGCTTTGGCACGCCCTGCCGAACCCTGTCTGCCGCCTTTTTTGTTGAAGTTGAGCGTAAGAGTCGTTTGGGGCATATCGCCTGATACTTTATACATGGCTTTCTGGATCATCACCCCGGGACCCGGTTCCTTGAATGCCATCGCCCCGTAGACCGTAAAATTGCCATTGGGTTTGGCGATCTTCATAGCTTTGGTTCCGGCACCGACATCGGCAGTTTCCACCGCAAGAAACTTATTGTTTTTCGGCGGCCATGCCCGCATAAGCCCGCCCCGTTCAAAGGAGTAAGTTTCCGTATAAAGCGGTTTGGTGGCAAAAGTCTGGGGCACAGTAAGCAATCCGACGGCTGCCGACAGCAGAACGATAGAACTTTTTTTCATTTTTTCACCTGTTCTTTGATATTTGGTATTTTATCATACATACATAAATTTATATTATCCAGAAAATGGTGTACGGCTTTGCCGCCGCCGCCCATAAGCATGCTCAACAGCAAATTCCACAATTCCTGCCATTGCTGTTTTATATCGGCAATGGTCTTGAAACGAACCGCATCTTTTGGAATATACTCTTCTCTTACAGTATGAGTATTGAGCAACTGCAAAACGCCTGTACCCTGATACTGTTTTATACATCTTATGCCGCTGCTGTTCCAGTTTATCACTGCTTCGGGCAACACGCCTTTATCCGGCAATGGTTCTGCAACAATATCATCCCACGACTCACACTCTCCCTGCAAGGGAGACGCCTCGCACAAAGAGTTGTAGGAACTGTATATCATATTATATTTTTTCAGTATCTTTCGCCACCGGGTGTTAAAGTATCTTATATACCCTTCCAACGGCGAATTTATATTTATTGCAATCCTGCGATAACCCTTAACGTGCAGCATTTTTACCAAATCTTCAATGGCGTCAAAGGTGTTGCTCTCCACAAAATTCACATGCTGAACTCCGTGCAGGATATTGGCCGATACATAGGGTATTTTCTGCGAATCCAACACTTCGCAATACTCCGGATTTATGGTACTGTAAAAAAACATCACCCCGGATATATCTGCCTGAAACAACTTTTTGGCGGTGTAAAGCGACTGCTTACGCAGCACCCCCAGATAAACCGGCAAAAAGCCGTCATCGCTGATGGCTTGAGCAAGTGGCTCAAAAGCCGCCACCCGGGGCAGCATAGCGTTATGCATCACAATAGCGATAAGTCCGCAAGGCAGTTTACTGCGGTCAATATTCATGCCGCCGGAACCGCAAGGCACCAGCAGCTCTTTTCTGACCAGCAGCTGTACGGCGTTGAACACAGTCTGCATGGCAGAATCGAACTCGCAAGCCAGCTCCCGCATAGGCGGCAGTTTATCCTGGTAAACGCCCGACCTGATACGCCGCAAAAGCTCAACAGCTATTTGAGAATATTTCGGTATACCCATAACATAACACCATAACATAAATTCTGTATATAAAATAGCAGAAAAAACAATTTATGTCAAGGGCGCCAGCGGGCAATTTAAGTTCAAAAATAATTTGTATATAGAACAAAAGGTAATGTTCTGAATCTTATGAAGCTGAAATGTTAAATTACATAATTTATGATAAAAAACATACAAGTTATGATTTGTCCAAAACGCTGAAACTACAGCGATCCACCGGTGGATACAGCGTGTGGCAATGAGCGAGTTTTGCAATGCCCTGACCGGGGGATCCGGCTTCGTTTTACTACGCCGTGACAAGGTGTAGTTTTCGCTCCGACTTCGCGTAAAGCTGCGGCGGACAAGCCGAGGTACAGGGGGGGACGAGCCCGGCTCCAGATTGCCTGCGATGTGCCACCGTACTTTAACTTCTCATAAAATTCAAGACAATAACATTATTTTAATTGGCATACCTTAATAGCGGCGGTTGCTCGCATGTTGACAAAATAGCGAACCAGTAAAGAACATATCATCATTTGATCGAAAGGCTAAAAAAATGAATATCGAAGAAATCGTCGAATATATAAATCGGCTCACACCCCCCCGCTTATTGCGTTTTGTTTCCGAAAATGTTCTGTTTCCAATAAGGGTCGGTACTTGAGGCGGGGGAAAAGACCTTTTGAGGAAAGGTCCTTTTCCCCCGCCTCAAACTCCACCCCCTTTTTCCAAACCTTTTCCCGGCATTTATCTATTTGCTCTGCAAATAGATAAATGCCATTCAAGTTTTAAAAAAGTTCCAATACAAAAGTTGATCATATAACTTTTTATTGACCTACCCGTATTGGGCACAGAGCCTTATATAAAAGAGATACAACGTTTTACCCGCAATAATTTTTATTATTGCTGTATAAATTCAAGATTGCTGATTTTTTCGACAGCAAATAAAAATTTATACAAAAAAACAGGGGCTTTGCAACCTTTTATGAGGTTTTGCAACTGCCCCTGAACAGTCAGGTTGTAAAAAACGCGAACAAATGATCACAACGCTGCCAGGATCTCGGTTGCGTTGGTATCGGGCTTGACTTTGGGCATGATTTTTTCGATCATGCCTTTTTCGTCGATGATAAAAGTTGTCCGCACTACGCCCATAGATACTTTGCCGTAGAGCTTTTTTTCCTGCCAGACCCCATAAGCTTGTATGGCAGAGAGTTCCGTATCGGCAAGCAGGATAAAGGGCAAATCATATTTATCCGCAAACTTCCGGTGGCTGGCAACGGAGTCTTTGCTTATGCCGATAACGGCAATATTGCGATTTTTGAACTCGGCATAGTTTTCTCCAAAGGCACATGCCTGCCGGGTGCAGCCGGGGGTGTTGTCTTTGGGGTAAAAGTAAAGTACCACTTTTTTGCCTGCAAAATCACTTAATGATACCATTTTGCCATCAGCATCGGGCAGTGTAAAATCCGGGGCAGGGGTGTTAAGTTCCAACATAACAGATTCACCTTTCAACTTTTTCTTCCAGACGATAGTAGTGGCTTACGAGCATATCTTCGGGTATATCAAACCCGTGAGTGCCTTTATTTTCTCTGATCAGATGTCCGCCGTGATCCGGCACAAAGACCAGTGCGCGGTTGTAAGCTTTGTAATACTCATCCATCTTTTCAGCAAGTATTTCAAAGCGGTCGGCGGCAAGGTATGCCTGTCGGGTACATTCCGGCGAGAAACAACCGGTTTTGTGCTGCAAAGAATCATATTCAGTCATGTAGGATACAATAAGATCGTAAGAATTTTTCTGTATAAGTTCCAGCGTGCAGTCAAAACTCTGCTCATCGGTGCGGAACGAGTAATAATCTATATTGCGCTTGCGGAAGATCATATCGATACTGCAAGTGTTTACCGACACAATGGCAACATTTTTACCGGAAGCAGCCAGCACATCAAAGAGCGTTTCCACTTCCAGAACCGGTTTTTCGTATTTTTGGATACCATGCACACAAGGTGCGGCACCGGAAAAGATCGTGCCGTAACAAACCGGGGTAACGCTGGGCATGACAGCCACTGACGGAATTCGGAATGGTGCGACTTTTTCGATGCGTTCAAAAACTTCCGGAAAATGTTCCCGCTGGTGTTCACCCATGGCGTCGCAGCAGAAAAGCACCACTTTTTCCATTTTGCCTTCGCCCATGGTGCGGGCGGCCTGATCGACGATGGGTGCAACGGCAACAGCTCCGCAGGCTGCGGGTTCGGGAATACCGAAAAGTTCGCAGAGAGTGGGCGTAAGGTCGCCAATAGAGTAATAGCGATCATACTTTTTGCGGAAATCATTCAAAGCCGAAGCTGATTTTGCTTTCATAATATTTCACCTTTATTCAAAACATAGTATCTTTTGATATTTAATATATACCTGACGAGTTTTAATTTAACGCAAACTTTTTGACTCAAGAGCCATAACAAGCAAGATTACTGGCGCAAAACCGCGTTATTATCAATGGATTTTACCCGATCCATATCGATCAGGCAGTTAGCGGTGCCATGCCCGTAAGGATAACCATAATAGACCGGACATTGAACTTTGGCGGTGAATTTTTTGAACATGTCAAGCTGATCGCCTTTACTCATGCCGCTGAATTCACCGAAAACAACCGCTTGGCACTCATTAAAATACCCGGCGGCAATAAGTTTATCCAATATGCTGCTGTTGATTTTAAGCCCTTTGGTGTTCGCTTCCAGAAAAACGATCCGGTCTTTGGTACTCATGGCATAACCGTCGCGCACCGCCCAGTGCAGCATGGTTATATGTCCGCCGGCAGCTTTCCCGGAACAAGCTCCGGCCCGCAAAGCAGTAAGCTGGATCGGCGGCATACTTTCGCCTGCCAGAGCTTTTTTGAACCACGCCCGGGAAAAGGCATCCGTCCGGAGCATAGATGTAACCGAGGGCCCGGAAAAAACCCGTCCGACATTATTTTTTTGCAGCGCCTGATGCAAGACGGTTATATTGCTGAAGCCGATTATTATCATCGGGCGGGTCCGCAACTTGTCATAATCCAGTCTGTTGACCAATTCTTGAGCATAATTGCCGCCCCGCATACACCAGATGGCATCGACCTGGGGATCGAACCACGCCTGCATCAAATCGCTGTGCCGCAATTTCCACGGCACTTTTTTCAGTTTCGCCGGACTCTCGCCCAACCGGGCATTGGGCATGACTTTGACCCGATAACCGGCAGTCTGCAGATTTTTCAGGACTTCATCCACTTGCGATTTTACCGCGGGTTTGCCCGGAGCAATGATCGCAATCGTTTTGATGGCGTCGGGGAAAATATCCCAATTTTCAGCAGCCGGCAAGATCACCGGCAAGATCAAACTCAATAAACAAAAAATTATACGCATAAAAAAACTCTTGGTTACTCATAGCCAGATCCACGCGCGGCAGCCGCAGAGTGCTTGTTCTGCGGAGCAGTTGAGCTGATTTCTGACAGCTTATTCCCAATTATTGAAAGAGCAGACTTCTTCCAGACTTTTACGCACTTTGTTCACCGCTGCATCCGGGTCGGCAGCGTAGCCGACCGCCAGCACCAGCCGCACATCACGCCCGGCGGGGATATTGAAATATTTTTCCAGTTTGGCTTGATCGTTCATACCGATAATGCAAGTGGCAAGTCCCAGCGAATCAGCTTCGTGGCACATGTTCATACATGCCATGCCAATATCGCCGGGCGCAAAACGCTGGGTATCTTTATAATGATCTGCCACGCACTGCATGACTTTTGCCGGCTGTTCCACCAGCAATATAAAGGCACTTACCTGACTCCGCCACGGGGCCCCGGTGGCACCATTTTCCACTACGATTGCATCGCAAAGTTTGGCTTTGGCTTCCGGAGAATCTATAACAATAAACTTCCACGGCTGGGAATTGCACCCGCTGGGGGAAAGCCTGCCGGCCTCTACGATTTTAAGCAAATCATCACGACTGACGGTTTTTGCCGGATCAAAGGCACGGCAGCTGCGGCGTTTACGCATCACTTCCAGAAAATCCATAGCCAACCTCTCTATTTTACAGTGAATTACGGTTTTGCGCCCAATCTTTCAGCGCTTTAGAAGTTTCTTCAAATTTATCGAACATGCTTTGAGCGTAAAGTTTAAAGCACAATGCCCACGCTTCGTTGAATACCAGTATATTCTGCATACGCTCGGCAAACCGGCTGTCCGGCTCCAGCTCTTCGCCTTCCGGCAGATTCAGCGAACTTATTACAAATTTATCGGCATCAAAAGTACCGCTCCAGATATCTTCGCCCCGGGTCAGAGTGACCTTGGCTTTTTTGAGCTTTTTGCCCACTGCCAACGCAGCTTTGGCTTCGGCACTCTGCTGGGGGAGATCCCCCTTTTTCACCGAAGTTTCGCCGGAACCTTTTGCCAGATCGCCGGAGGCAAAGACCAGCGGGCCTTCCACCATGATCTCAAATTCTCCGTACTGGGGGTGTTCAATAGTTACCGCTCCGGTTTCGCTCAAATACCAGAGATAAGTAAGAAAATCCCGTCCGGGTGTCATATCGCTGCACTCTTCATCGGTCAGCGAAAGTATGGGCAGATCGGTTTCCAGCTTGCCGAATTCTTCGTTGAGCAAAGTTCCCGGAGTTACCTGCAAAGGTTCCACGGTCAGGGTCTGGTAGAAAAATCCGATAAAATCTTCGATCTGTTTAGTCGATGCCGTCCCCAGATAAAGCATTTTTGCCATGGGGTCATAAACCATGGGGGTTGCGGCAATGGCGGGGGGCATTTTCATCAAATACTGTTCAACGGCTTGAGCCTTGATCTCCCGTTTGACCTTGGAGGGCACAAAATCCAGCTCGTTGGCACGCATATAGACCAACTCTTCGCGCTTGCAAATGGCGTTCAACAGCGAAGAGGGTATCTTGCGTTCGGCTTTGCGCAAATTCAAATACCAGCAGCTGCCGGCGATCACGCTGTTTTCGTCCAGATTGCTGTCCAGCAGACAGCGTCCGGTGGTCCAGCCGATCTGGACATCATCTTTTATGCTGTCCAGAGTTCCGGCACGGTTGGCGTTGAAAAGCTCCACCGCATCTTCCGGCCACGGGGCGTTGAGTTTGAATGTTGTTACGGTTACACTTCCGCGATCAAAAGGCATAATAAAACTCCTGTATGTGCTTGTATTTTATTCTTCTTCAGCGTTTTTTTGAGCTGCTTTTTCTTTAGCTTCCAGCTCAAACATTATCATCTCTGCGGGAGTCAGATACTTTTTGCGGTTGTTGCACTCTTTGCAGCACGCTACGATATTGCCCCGGGTGGATTTGCCGCCCCGTGCTACCGGCACTATATGATCCATGGTCAACTCTTCCGGCGGAAATTTTCCCTGACAATAGTGGCAAACCCCTTGAGCAAGCAGATTTTTCCACCAGTCGGAGTTCCGCAGCTCCCGGGCTTTTTCCCGCTCCCGTTTGGTATGCAGCGGGTCACTTTGTATATCCAGCCAATCGTTCACAGTTCTGCCTCAAAGTTCATCAAACGCTGCATAGTCGTTACGGTATTTCTGCGTGCCGAAGTTGTCGATAGCCTCGGCATCAATAAACATGCCGCCCGCCTTCAGGCGTTTGCCAGCTTCCCGCAAGCGGTGAAACGCCAGACGCAAGCTGTTGTCGGCCGGAAAATGACTCCACTCTTTTTCCGTTTTGCCGAAGACAAATGCCAGACCTTCCACCCCCACGCTTTTAAATGGAAACAAATAAACTTCACGCATAAAATCCGCCAGATTGGAGTTGGGCAATTCTTCCTCAAAATCCGGATTGTATATCCACGAAAAGCAGGAAAACCCCGCCACTTTACGGTTGAAATATTTGGGGAAGAAATCCCTTGCTTTACGCAAAGAGTCTTCGATCAGACCGCGTTTCATGCCGCCGCCGCCGGGAATGTGTATGCCCGGCACCAGATCCCACATGTTCCACAAAGGTGTATACTCATTGGTGTTGAGCGTGATGAACCTGTCAACTTCCGCAAAACCTCTGGGGTTGATGGGTATACCGCTGATGGTGTCAGCGGTCTGCTCAACTTTGGCTTTGATGTATGCTTTGGCCGGATCATCGCTTTCAAACAGCTGCAAACCATCTTTGCTCAACAGCCAGCCGTTGCGGCAGAGAGCTATGACTTTGCCGTCAGAATTGCGGCGGCAGGCTATGGGCAGATATGTCAGCGGATCCTGGATCATAAATTCCAATCTGCCGATGCGGAACAATTTGCCGTCGATGTAAAAGCGGAACCAATGGAGTTTGCGGCCGTTGATCCCCAGTTTGTTATCGTTGCCTGCGGCGTATTCGGCAATGGCTCCGGAGGTATACTGTAAAGTCGCTTGTGCAACTTCCGGGGGCAGTCCCAAGCGGGCATAAGTCCTTTCCACATACTCAAAAGCGGTCAGCACTGCCAAAAGGTTGTAAACTCCGGCGTGAGCATTTTCCAAACCGTTTTCAAACTGGGCAAGTTTGTAACCGGATATAAGCGTATCGGAGCGTTCCAGCCAGTAGTGGCAGAGAAAATTGTAATTGGCAAGCAGAAATGGGTCATTGCGCACTTCGGCGGCAGCCTCAAGGATCTGTTTTGTATCGAGCTTCTTGTTGAGCTTATCGGCGGCGTTGAGCAAATACTCATCGCTCAAACTTGCTGGCACAACTTCCAAACGGTCAGCTATTTCGTTAAAGCCGTACTTTACAAGAAAATCCTGCACATCCTGTTCCAGCGAATAATATTTGGAAAAATCTGCCAAATCCATACGATCAATCCTTATTTACCAAATGCGAACACAAATATCACAGCCAGCACCAGACAAACTCCGGCGGCAAGATGGTTCCAACGCAAACTTTCGTTCATATAAAAGAGTGCAAAGGGTACGAACACGCTCAAAGTGATAACTTCCTGCATGATTTTAAGCTGGGCGAGCGTCACTCCACCAGCGTGCCCCAGCCGGTTGGCAGGCACCTGCAAAAGATATTCAAAAAGCGCTATGCCCCAACTGACCAATGCCGCAATGTACCACGGTTTGTTGGCAAGGTTTTTCAAATGTCCGTACCATGCAAAAGTCATAAATACATTGCTGCAAATGAGCAGCAATACCACCCGCACAATGGGTGCAGTCAAATACTGCCAGAGCTGGTTCATCATCTTGCATCCTTACTTGCTGCGGCGGGAAGAGGCACTTCTGCCGTGAGCTGCCAAACCTTCCATTTCGGCGAACTTTTCGGCAACGGCGATCTCTTTCTGGATAGCTTCTTCGGTGTATTCCACCGTGCTCATCCGCCGGAAAAATCCTTCCACCGTCAAGCCGGAGAAGAACTTGGCACTTCCTGCCGTGGGCAGCACATGGCTGGGCCCTGCACAGAAATCGCCAATGGGTTCCGGTGCCCAATGGCCGATAAACAATGCCCCGGCAGCCTTGATGGTCTTTGCCACTTTGCGGGCATCTTTACAGCAGATCTCCAAGTGTTCCGGAGCGTATTTTCCGGCGATCTCTGATGCTTGAGCCATATCTTTGACCACGATTATCCAGCTGCCCTGCTCCAGAACTTTGTCCACAGTTGCCATTCTCGGGAGCGTGGATTTCCGTTCAGATAACGCAGTCAAAATCTTTTCCGGCATGGTTTCGTCGGTAGTTACCGTAAGAGCCTGTTCCAGACCGCTGCCGTGTTCGGCCTGCGAGAGCATGTCGGCAGCGATTTTATCCGGATCGGCAGTTTCGTCGGCTATCACCATGATTTCCGACGGCCCGGCGACCATGTCGATCGCCACTGCTCCGTAAACCAGTTTTTTGGCGGCGGTAACATAGGCGTTGCCGGGGCCCACGATCTTTTCCACTTTGGGCACAGTTTCCGTACCGTAAGCCATGGCGGCAATGCCGTAGACCCCGCCCAGCCGGTAGATTTCAGTAACTCCGGCAGCTTTCATGGCATAAAGCACCGCCGGGTGGACTTTGCCATCTTTGCCGGGGGGAGTAACTGCCACAATTTCCTTGACTCCGGCAGCTTTGGCTATACCGGCAGTATGGATAACGGTGGAAACCAGAGGTGCGGTACCGCCGGGGATATAGACCCCAACCCGTTCCATAGGCACAAACTGCTCGCCCAGCGTAACACCTTTGCGGACAAGTTTTTTCCACGCTTTGGGTATACGCAGTCTGGCAAAGGACTGCACATTTTTCAACGCAGTTTTGATTGCCGCTTTAGCTGATTTATCCAACGACTTTTCAGCGGCGGCTATTTCAGCAGCGCTGACTTTGAATTCGGCGGGAGTAAGTTCAGCTTTATCAAACTCCAACGCATAACGCTGCAAGGCTTTGTCGCCTTCGCTGCGGACATTGTTGACAATATTGCGTACTGCATCTTCAATGGTTGCAGGATAGCTGGGGCGATTGTAGATCACCTCCAGCCCGGCAGCAAAATCACTTTTGCGGTAATCGAGTATTTTCATATTTATCCAGTTATTTTACAATTTCACAAAGCAGTTATCAATAAGCCTTGTGGTGCCGAATACTGCCGCCACGGCAAAGAGCAATTCTTTGCTGTTGCTGGTGGGTTCTTCCAGATTATCGGCATCTCTGACTTCCACATAATCCACCACGCCGCCGGCATTGCTTATGCGTTTTACGGCGTCGTCGATAACTTCGCTGACTGCCTTTACGCCCTCACTTTTGAGTTTGGCTTCGGCAGCAAAGACCGATTGAGAGATACTGCGGGCGCGAACTCTTTCATCTTCAGTAAGATAGCGGTTGCGGGAACTCATTGCCACATTATCTGTATCCCGAATCAGGTCGCCCAGCACGATTTCCACCGGGAAATCCAGATCCCGCACCATGCGTTTGATAATGATCGCCTGCTGGGCATCTTTTTTGCCGAACACCGCCACATCCGGCAGGGTCAGGTTAAAAAGTTTGCTGACCACGGTAAGCACTCCCCGGAAGTGGATGGGGCGGCTTTTGCCGCACAACACCTTGGAAAGCACAGTTTCGTCCACCCAGATCGAGCGGTCAGAAGCGTACATATCTTCCGGCTGGGGGGCAAAAACTGCAGTTGCCCCGTGAGCTTCGCAGAGTTTGCAATCGTTCTCAAAATCCCGCGGGTACTTATCCAAATCCTCGGTAGGAGCAAACTGGGTGGGGTTTACAAAAATGGAAACGATCACCTCGTCGCCCCGTTCCCGGGCTATATCAATAAGTGACGCATGTCCCGCATGGAGAAACCCCATGGTAGGCACCAACGCTATGCGTTTGCCGGAGCGTTTGCAGTTCAAAGCGTATTCCTGCAACTCCTTCGGCTGATGAAAAATCTTCATTTTACGCCTCAAACTGCCTTATCAGTCAACAATAAACATCCAGTTGTGCTTATCTTCGGCTTCGCCGTACTGGATAGCCTTCAAGCCGTAGTAGAGCTTGCTGCTGACTTCACCGATGTTGTCGCCGTAGGTAAAGACCTGATCTTTGTAGTAGATGTGATGGATGGGTGTGATGACCACCGCTGTACCGCAGGCACCGACTTCCGCAAAATCAGCCAGTTCGGACTTGTGGATCTTGCGGCGTTCAACTTCAATACCCAGATCCTGTGCCAGAGTCAAAAGCGAATCGTTGGTCACGCTGGGCAGCACCGAAGGCGATTCCGGGGTGACATATTTGCCATCTTTGGTGATACCGAAGAAGTTGCTGGTACCGAATTCGTCGATGTATTCGTGGGTGGCAGGGTCAAGGAAAAGTGCCACCGGGCAGCCGGCTTTTTTCGCCATCTTGCTGGAGTAAAGACTTGCCGCATAGTTTCCGGCGCACTTGATATTGCCGGTGCCGTGGGGTGCCGCACGGTCAAGTTCGTCAAAAATCAAAGCATCCACCGGCTTGATACCGCCCTTGTAGTAGGGTCCGGCGGGCATGACCATCATCACAAATTCATAGTCAAAGCTGGGGGATACGCCGATCTGGGGCGAAGTACCGAACATCACCGGACGGATATAAAGCGAACCGTCGGTACCATAGGGCGGAATGTAGTCGGCATTATCTTTGACCACCATCCTGATAGCTTCCAGAAACATCTCTTCGGGCAAGGTTTCCATAAGGATGCGTTCGGCACTGCTGTTGAAGCGTTTGGCGTTCATCTGGGGGCGGAAAACACCGATACGGCCGTCCTTCATGCGGAAAGCCTTCATGCCTTCAAAAATCGCCTGACCGTAGTGCATACAGTTGGCAGCAACCGACATGGTTATATCGTAGGTGTTGAAAAGTTTAAGTTCGCTCCACTTGCCATCTTTGAAGCTGGCACGCACATTCGACCGGGTCGGCATAAACTCAAAACCGAGCTTGTCCCATTCAATATTCATAGTAGTACCTCATAAGGTTAAAAGATTAAAAAAGCAAATTGATTTAATATACACTTTATTATGGTGTTTCGCAAGTAAAAACACCATTTTCTGTGGTGTTAAAACATGCTGAAAATCTCCCCGGAGCGATTTCCCGCAAAACCGGCCGCTCTCTCCGGCATTTTTCCCTTGCATAAGGGCAGCGGGGATGGAACGCACACCCGGTGGGCGGATTTAAGGGGCTGGGTACATCGCCGGAGAGTTTTATGGGGGCAAACAGTTGTTTTTGCAGTGTCGGCACTGCCGAGATCAATGCCGCCGTGTAAGGGTGCAAGGGCTTGCGGCACAATTCGCTTGCCGGAGCACTTTCCACGACTCTGCCCAGATACATGACCAATATCCGGTCGCTGATATGTTCCACCACCGCCAGATCGTGAGCGATAAAGAGCAGACCGATCCGGGTGGTTTTCTGCAGATCTTTCAGAAGATTTATGATCGAAGCCTGCACGCTGACATCCAACGCCGAAACCGGTTCGTCGGCAATCAGAAGTTCCGGTTCGGTCGCCAACGCCCGGGCTATACCGATACGCTGCCGCTGACCACCGGAAAACTGATGGGGATAGCGGGGGAGCTGCGCCGGATCAAGCCCCACCAGATTCATCAATTCTTTCATGCGCTCCAGCCGGGCGGAGCGATCCAGAGCCGTGTGCAGCGATAAAACTTCATCCAGCGTACTTTGGATGCTCAAACGGGGATTCAGCGAGCCGTAAGGATCCTGAAAAACCATCTGGAATTTTTTCCGCGCCTTACGCAATGCCTTGCCTTTCAACGCTGCAATATCCATTCCGGCAATGTGTATGGAGCCTGCCGCCGGATCTTCCAGCCGCACCAGCGCTTTGGCAAGCGAGCTTTTGCCGCAGCCGCTTTCGCCCACCAGACCCACGGTTTCGCCGCGGTCGATAGTAAAAGATACATCGTCCACTGCATGGAGATATTTGCGTTTGGCAAACCATGAACCACGCAGCGGATAATCCACTTTGAGATTTTTTACTTCCAGCAAAGCCATGAGTTGTTTCCTGTAAAAATGTTCATGGAAAAAAGATACCACAAATCAGGAATTTTGCAACCGTTTTTACCGGGAAAAGTGTTAATTTTTTTCTGCCAGACGTTTGCCCATGGCAAAGGCTTTTTCCAGATCGATGGGGAATTGTTTTTCGCGCATAAGTTTTTTGTGTTCCGGATCGAACAAACTTGATTCATACAAGCTGTAATCGCTGAACTGGTAAGTGTCGCATACATAAAGGAGTTAGGCCGGATCGCTCTTGAATACCAGTTCGGGGAATTTGAGAGTTTTTTCCAGAGTTTCTTTGTAGCCGTATTCAGTTATGGCACTTTCGGGTATATTCATGGTGTAAACAAAGGCGAAGTTCACCTTTTTGCCTGCGGCACTGCCGGGAGGAGCTGTATAGCGCAAAACGGGGAAAAAGAGCCGTTCCAGAGCATTGCGGTAAAGTCCGGTTTCGCCTCCGAAGTAAACAGGCGAACCCATAATGATACCGTCGGCTTGCTGAAGTTTTTCCAATACAGGCGAAAAATCATCTTTCAATGCACATTTTCCGAAATTCTTTGACCCTTTGCGTTTGCACTCAAAACAGCTTTTGCAGCCGGAAAAGTTCAATTTTCCCAGGTCGATGAATTCAATCTCTGTTCCCACACTTGCCGCTCCTTCCAGAGCTTTTTTCAAGATCAAAGCGGTGTTGCCGTTACTGCGGGGGCTGCCGTTAAGGGCATAAATCTTTTTCATAATGCTTATTCTCCTTGCAATTACACTCTTTACTTTACAATCAAGCGGCAAAAAAGCAAAAAATAAATTTGTTTTCCGCCTTGAAATAAAGACAATATGATATATATTTTGTTGTGTTTTTAACCAAGGCTCTGTTACCAATGCGGGTAGGTAGATAAAAATGACAGATATACCTGTGCATTGAGAATTTTTTCAAAATTTGAATGGCATTTATCTTTTTGCGGAGCAAAAAGATAAATGCCGGTAAAAGGTTTGGAAAAAAGGGGTGGAGTTTGAGG